>JAULVH010000203.1:0-2628 GCA_032111105.1 Burkholderiaceae bacterium
TTTTGGCTCATGCTGCAGGGCTTCGCAAAATTTGATCTGGGCCAGAGTTTTTATCATCACATGGATGTGTGGGAATTAGTGAAGTCCAAATTACCAGTATCGATAACGATAGGTTTATGGACGTTTTTTCTTACGTATTTTATTTCTGTGCCGCTGGGTGTAGCCAAAGCAGTGCGTGCAGGCAGCCGATTTGATAGCGTAACCAGCATGGTGGTGTTAATAGGCTATTCGATACCCGGTTTTGTTTTAGGCGTGTTTTTGCTAGTGGTGTTTGCAGGTAGCAGTTTTGTGCAATGGTTTCCCTTGCGGGGATTAACGTCAGATGATTGGGATACGCTTTCATGGTTTGGTAAAACCATAGATTATCTTTGGCATATCACCTTGCCAGTCACAGCATCGGTTGCAGGATCATTTGCTGTCATGACCATGCTAACTAAAAACACTTTTCTGGAAGAGATACGTAAGCAATACGTACTGACAGCACGCGCTAAAGGACTGTCTGAAAAAACTGTTTTATATAAACATGTATTTCGTAACGCGTTAATACCCTTGGTAACCGGATTTCCTGCGGCATTTATCGGCGCGTTTTTTGCAGGAAGCTTACTGATAGAAACGCTGTTTTCATTAGATGGCTTAGGCCTTTTGTCTTATGAGTCTGTGGTGCGACGTGACTACCCCGTCGTATTAGGCACACTCTATTTGTTTACCTTGATAGGCTTGGTGGTAAAGCTACTGGGTGATTTGTGCTACGTGTGGACTGATCCACGAGTACAGTTTGAAAGCCTTGCAAAATGAGTACAACTAATTATTCCTCGGCTGAGCCTTCGATCTCGCCATCAGGGCGCATCTGGATACGCTTTAAACAAGACAGGCGCGGCTACTGGAGTCTGGTATTTTTCCTTTTGTTCTTTGGTTTGAGTTTGTGCGCTGAATTGATTTCAAATGACCGGCCATTACTGGCTCGCTACAACGGTCAGATCATGTCGCCTATCTTGACAGACTACGCAGAGACTGCGTTTGGCGGCGATTTTGATTCGCCAGCGGATTATCTTGATCCATTTATTCAGCAACAATTTCAGACTAACGGTAACTGGGCGATTTACCCCGTCAATCACTACCGCTATGACACCTTAAATTATTTTGCCAAAGCGCCTAACCCGGCACCACCCACCACAGACAACTGGCTAGGTACAGATGATCGCGGGCGCGACGTGTTTGCGCGACTCGTGTACGGATTTCGCGTCTCGATATTGTTTGGATTGGCGCTTACGATTACTGGCGTTGCCCTAGGCGTGATCACTGGCGCAGTTCAGGGCTATTTTGCAGGGCGCACCGATTTATTGTTTCAGCGCTTCATGGAAATCTGGGGTTCGATGCCTGAACTGTACTTGCTGATTATTTTTGCCTCTATTTTCGAGCCCAGTATTTTGCTGCTGCTGGTGCTGCTGTCTTTGTTTGGCTGGATGGGCTTATCCGATTATGTGCGCGCTGATTTTCTGCGCAATCGCAATTTGGATTATGTGCAGGCAGCGCGTGCGCTGGGTTTATCGAACAGGCAAATTATATGGCGCCATGTACTGCCCAACAGCATGACACCTGTCGTTACGTTTTTGCCGTTTCGTATGAGTGCAGCCATTCTTTCCTTAACTAGTCTGGATTTTCTGGGCTTGGGTGTGCCCCCCTCAACGCCAAGTTTAGGTGAGTTACTGGCGCAAGGAAAAAATAATTTGGATGCCTGGTGGATAGCGCTTTCAACCTTTGCTGTACTCACAATTACCTTGCTATTGCTAACTAATATAGGCGATGCCTTACGTAATTCGCTGGATGTCAGGAGGAAGACATGAGCCTGTTACGCGTAGAAAGTTTATCCGTTAGTTTTGGCGCAAATCTCGTTGTCGATAATGTGAGTTTTCGCATTGAAGAGGGTGAAAAATTCGCTCTGGTAGGTGAATCCGGCTCAGGCAAAACCGTTAGCGCTTTAGCGTTAATGCGTCTCTTGCCGGATGCGCAGATACGAGGCAATCAAATTTTTGATGGCCAAAAAATTCAGCTCATGTCTGAAAATGCTTTGCGTCGCTTGCGCGGCAAAGATATCGCCATGATTTTTCAGGAGCCGATGACGGCACTGAATCCTTTGTTCACTATTGGTAATCAAATTGCTGAAGTCGTGATGTTGCACGACGGATTAAATGCACGTGATGCAGCTAATCGTGCAGTTGAGTTACTCGAAAAAACCGGAATCCCCGAACCCGCACGCCGCGCACTG
Source organism: Burkholderiaceae bacterium (assembly GCA_032111105.1). GTDB lineage: Bacteria > Pseudomonadota > Gammaproteobacteria > Burkholderiales > Burkholderiaceae_D > Pernthalerella. Next base: position 2,267 of record JAULVH010000203.1, read on the forward strand.
TCTTATCCGCATCAACTCTCAGGTGGTCAGCGTCAGCGCGCCATGATCGCTATGGCGTTGGCATGCAAGCCCAAGCTGCTGATTGCAGATGAGCCGACCACTGCATTAGATGTGACGATACAAGTTCAAATACTGGAGCTACTCAATAAATTGCAGCGAGAAGAGGGCATGGCGGTATTGATGATTACGCATGACCTAAACCTCGTTAAAAGTTTTGCAGACAGAGTGGGCGTTATGCAAAACGGACGACTCATAGAGTCTGCGGATACGTCGCGCTTGTTCGGTCAGCCGCGAGAAGAATATACGCAGCGTCTGTTAGCCAGTCACGCTAAACGCATTGTGACGGATGCGATGCCGGGTGC
>JAULVH010000203.1:2638-3818 GCA_032111105.1 Burkholderiaceae bacterium
AGCCAAAGGGGTACGCTGCAGTTTTATGATACGCCGCAGCTGGTTTAGACAAAAAGAATTTGTTGCCGTTGACAGTATGGATGTGACGCTGCCTCGGGGTGAAACACTCGGTATCGTTGGCGAATCCGGTTCGGGTAAATCAACCTTGGGTATGGCCTTATTGCGACTGTCTGTGGCTAAGACCAAGGGCCATATAGAATTTAATGGCAACGTCATCAGCGACATGCGCAGCGGTCAGCTACGGCCTTTACGAGCGCAGATGCAGGTGGTGTTTCAAGATCCTTATGCATCGCTCTCTCCACGTCGTACAGTAGAGCAGATTGTTGCTGAAGGCTTAGAGCTGCATAAACCGGGCTTACCGCGCCATTCACTACGTGACGCCGTGGCGGCGAGCTTGCAGGAAGTGGGTTTGTCACCGGCGCTTATGTCACGCTATCCGCATGAATTTTCAGGTGGTCAGCGTCAGCGTATTGCGATTGCGCGTGCTTTAGTACTCAAACCTGCCTTGATACTTTTGGATGAGCCTACGTCCTCATTGGATGTATCGGTTCAATATCAAGTGTTGGAATTACTGGCAGATTTACAGCGCAAGCATGGAATTGCCTATCTGTTTATCAGTCACGACTTAGCCGTCATACGTGCGATGGCTCACAGGGTGATCGTGATGAAAGATGGCTTGGTGGTAGAGAGTGGTCAGACCTCAGAGGTATTGACCACTCCTAAACATGCGTATACCCAGAGGCTGCTAGCGGCAGCTGATTTCAAGCTCAGCGAGCCTGAAGCTATCGCTGCCGATTAATTTCGCTGTTGGCGCTGATGGTCTGATTTGCCATGCGCAGGTCGTTTGCTCTCTACGGATTTGTCGGATTTCGCTTTGCCCTTTTTGGGAGCACGAACTTCCAGTTTCAGTGACTGACCTGGAGCGAGTTTATCGTTCTTCATGTCATTCCACTGTCGTATCTCAGCGACCTTGACCTTGTAGCGTTTTGCAATGCTGTCTATGGTGTCGCGCTTACTCACTTTGATGCTGATTTTTTTCCTTGGAGGCTCATCAGCCTCGACGGATAGCATCGCATTGTCAGCAATATCCTGACTAATATCTTTGTCTGGTGTAGAGGCTAACTTGGGTACCAGTACGGTCGATCCGGCCTTGGGATGCATGTTGGCCGGAATAGAATTA
>JAULVH010000204.1:0-7460 GCA_032111105.1 Burkholderiaceae bacterium
TTAGTGCAAAAAGATACTCAGCAATTGTCACTGCTGTTTGAATCTTTTGCGTTCAAGTTCGGCGTTCCACTGGATGCCGATTTAGTGTTTGATGTGCGCGTGATACCTAACCCTTTTTATGACAAGGCGCTGCGCCCACTTACAGGCAAAGATCAGCCTGTCGTTAATTTTTTAAATGCTCAGTCTGACGCGGTCTCGCTGCTTACTGATATACGCAATTTCATAGAACGCTGGCTGCCTGCGTATCAGCGCGACAATCGCAGCTATCTCACCGTTGCAATAGGTTGCACTGGCGGTCAGCATCGGTCGGTATTTATGGTCGAACAACTAGCACAGCACTTTAAGGATCAGGCACGCGTACTGATACGTCACCGCGAACTGTTACACGATAATGAACGCAGCTGATTGGTTACCGTTATTCCCACTTCGTACCGTTCTGTTTCCTGGCGGTGTGCTGCCTCTGCGCGTTTTTGAAACTCGCTATGTTGATATGGTGCGCGAACGCATGAAAGCTGAGGCACCTTTTGGTGTTATTGCCATACGCTCTGGCAGCGAAGTGGGTAAAGCTGCTGAACCAAGCACCGTGGGTACCATGGCGCACATCGTTGAATGGGATATGCCCGAACTTGGCGTGCTGTTGCTGGAGACTCGCGGCGGAGAACGGTTTAAGGTCATAGAAACGCGCGTTCAAGCTAATCAGCTCATCGTTGCTCGCGTAGAAATCATAACCACCACTACCGATACTCTCTGCGACAGTGCTCTTCCTGTCTGTGGCGATATGCTCGAGACCGTGATAAGTGATTTTATGGATCAGGCGCGCGAGCAATCAGACGCTACGTTCGTAAATCCTTTTCCAGAGCCTCATCAATTACATTCACCCGGCTGGGTGGCCAATCGGTGGAGTGAAATGTTGCCGATTACGCTGGAAGAAAAACAAGCCCTGCTAGAAATTCAGGATGATGGTGCGCGTCTGTTAAAAATTGAACAGTACCTGCACGAAAACCGCATCATTTAATTTCTGCTATTGACTAAGCCTATTTGCCAAGCTCATCTCTTAAGCTCATCTCTTAAGCTTAACTTCTAAGCTCAACTTCTAAGCTCAACTTCTAAGCTCAACTTCTAAGCTCAACTTCTAAGCTGATCTTTAAAGCTTAACTTCTCAGCTCAACTACCAAGCAGTAATTTTTTAATCGGTGCCGGCAAGGCCGCCTGAGCTAAATTAGCCACAGGCAGCCAGCGGTAATCTATTTGTGCGGCCAACATAAAAATTTTCTTCATACTGACTTTTACAGGCACAACGGTGAGTTTGTAGTGCGAAAACGTATGGGTGAATTCTGGCATTAAGCTCACAGACTCCACCTCACCAAATTCTGCCAGCACGTGGTTGAGTTCTCCCCTGCTTATCTGGTGCGATCTTGATGTCATCAGCCGACTGATTTCTGGCAAAGACAACAGGCCTCCCCAGATACCGCTGGGCGGACGCTGCTCCAACAAAATCGTTTGCTCATGCTCGACAACCAGCATGACGGTAAATTTTTCAGGGACTGCTTTTTTCGGTTTGCGCGTAGGTAGGTCACTTACCCGATTGGTTGCTTTGGCCTGGCAACGCGATGCAAGCGGACACTCATTGCAACGCGCCCGACTACGTGTGCACAGGGTTGCGCCTAAATCCATCAAGCCTTGGGTATAGGCCTCTATGGCTTCTGTAGGCAGCAAAGCCACAGCCAGCTCCCACAACTGTTTTTCTACCGACGCTGTGCCGGGAAATCCCTCAACACCAAAGACACGACAAAACACGCGCTTTACATTGCCGTCTAAAATCGCCGCGCGTGTGCCGTAGGCAAAAGCGGAAATAGCTGCTGCCGTTGATTGCCCTATACCGGGCAGATCGCGCAAAAGCTCCGTATCGGCTGGGAAAAGTCCGTTGTAGTCTGCCACTACACGCTGAGCGCAGCGATGCAAATTGCGAGCGCGAGTGTAATAACCTAAACCACTCCAATGCGCCATAACGTCTTCAACGGGCGCCTCTGCAAGTGAAAAAATCGTAGGAAATCGTTGCAGAAATCGATCGTAATAGGGAATGACGGTAGCTACTTGTGTTTGCTGCAGCATAATTTCAGATAACCAGATGCGGTACGCATCGCGCGTCTGCTGCCACGGCAACTGATGACGACCGTGCTGCTGCTGCCACTGTATGAGTGTCGTAGAAAATGATTGATCTGCCATCTGATCAACGCTATTTAAAACTATGCGCTTCATCGCTGGCAACGCCCGCAATAAAATGTAGACCGCTGACCCTGAACGCTGCGCTTAATCGGCGTTGTGCATTTTCTGCAAGGCTCACCTTCGCGGTCATACACAAAATACGTCTGCTGGAAATAACCTGACTGACCATCAGCACCAATGAAGTCACGTAACGTACTACCGCCTTGATCTATCGCTGCCGCTAACACGCGTTGAATTTCTACCGCTAATGCGTGATAACGCTGCGCAGAAATTCGTCGTGCTGCAGTCGTGGGATGTATGCGCGCATGAAACAAGCTCTCGCAGGCATAAATATTTCCTACGCCAACTACGATGTCACCCGCCAGCAATACTTGTTTAATCGCAGCACTACGCTGACGACTTTGGCGATGTAGTCGTTGCCCAAGGTCGTCGCAGTCCAAAGGCTCCACCCCCAGATTGCGTAACAAGGTGTGGTCTGCGATATCGCCGTCTTCGTTGGCATGCCACAGCACCGCACCAAAACGACGTGGATCGGTCAATCGCAAACAGATTTCACCCAACACCACATCAACATGATCATGCTTTTGTGGTGGATGCGATCCAGACAACACGCGCAAATGACCGGACATACCCAAATGGATAATTAAGGTACCGTGCTCAAAATTAATAAGCAGATATTTCCCGCGTCGACCTGTGGAGATCACACGCCGCTGGCTTAATAGCTCGGACAATCCAGAGGGAAACGGCCAACGCAAACCCTCGCGACGAAGTAACACCTCCGTAACCAGACGGTCTTGGACATGTGGTGCGATGCCGCGCCGGGTGACTTCAACTTCGGGAAGTTCAGGCATCAGATTCGGTGTGATAGTAATTTTTAAAAAGGGAGCCAGCGGTTATTCCGGCTTTCGTCGTAAAATCAAGCGCGGCCATGACATCACTTTGCCCATGGCTCGCTTCTTCGGGCTCCCCGTACAGGATAATCTTTTGAAACATTTCTCAGCCATTCTAACGCTCTCGGCATTGCTTGCGACGGCCACCCCAGTATTCGCCGCCGATCCTGCTGCTGCTGATGAACCTATTGATGTGTTGCCCGCTGTAGGTAAAACGGAAGAGATCATATTTCGTTACTTATCTGCAGAGATCACTTATCAACGCGGTAACGCCTTTGCGGGATACGCCAATATGCTGTCCATCGCCCGCAGCACAGGGGATGCACGCTTAGCACGACGAGCAACAGAAATGGCGATCTCAGGCTCGTTGCCTGCTGAAGCAATGAAGGCTGCGCGTGTATGGCGTGAACTCGCGCCGCAGGCAGACGACGCAGCGCAAGTGCTATTGGGCCTGCAACTGACTCACAATCGCGCTGATGATGCCAAGGCCTCACTTGCAAAACAGCTCTCTGGCAGTTCTGCCGCCACCCTGCCGCTCGCGATCGGTAACGTACAGCGTTTACTGGCACGCATGCCCGACAGAGCGCGCGCCTACGCATTAACAAAAGAGCTACTTGAACCCTATCGACATTTAATAGAAGCGCGAATTGCACTTGCCCAAATGGCCATCGTTAACGGTGATCGTGCTGGTGCATTAAAAGAAGCGCGCGATGCAATTACTAAATTTCCGAATTCTGAACTGGCTGTGATGATGTTTTCGCAGCTCATCGAAAACAAAGCGGAATCATCAAAATTACTCGCTGATTTTCTGAAAAAAAATTCTACGTCGCGCGAAGTCAGGCTGATGTATGCGCGCATGCTGTTTGAGCAGTCCAATATCGTCGAAGCAAAAAAAGAATTCCGAACATTGCTGCAGCAATCACCTAATGACCAAACGTCGCTGTACGCCATGGGATTACTGATGGTGCAAACCAACGACATTGCCGAAGCTGAAAAATATCTGTCGACTTACATTAACAATCTCAAAGGTCAGCCTGATCGCGACAGAGATGCCAGCCAGGCTTTGATGATACTGGCGCAAATTGCAGAAGACCGTAACGATACGGCGGCGGCCTTGGCCTGGCTCGATATGGTGGCAACGTCTGGCCAAAATGGCGCACTGACAGCCACCTTAAAACGCGCGCAACTGCAAGCCAAGAGTGGAAAACTAGACGAAGCACGTCAGTTACTAAGTCAGACTGATGTAGAAAATGACGACGAAAGAGCAAAACTTATCATCGGTGAAGCGCAATTACTGCGTGATGCAAACAAACTTCCTGATGCCATACAGTTAATCCAAGATGCACTAGAACTTTATCCGGATCACGTTGATTTATTGTATGAATTGGGCATGCTGGCGGAGAAAAATAACCAGTTTGATGTAATGGAAACGGCGCTCCGCAAAGTCATGAAGCTAATGCCGGATGGTCAGCATGCGTTTAATGCTCTGGGCTACTCGTTGGCTGATCGTAACGTACGACTGCCTGAAGCCTACGACCTGATTAAAACAGCTCTGTCGCTCGCACCCGACGATCCCTTCATCATGGATAGCATGGGATGGGTAGAGTTTCGTTTGGGTCGCTTAGAAAAAGCAGAAGAGACTTTGCGCAAAGCATTTGTTCTCAAGCCCGACCCGGAAATTGCTGCTCATCTGGGTGAAGTTCTTTGGGTACGCGGCCGCGAAGACGAAGCCAAAAAACTCTGGCGTAATGCCGGCGGCAGAGAATCGAAAAACGATACGCTAAAGAATACTCTGCTGCGATTGCAGATCAAACTCTGACACGGCTCGTATGCGTTGGATTACACGACTGAGTGGATGGCTGCTCGCCTTAGTCACTCTTAGTCTGGCTACGAGCTGCAGCACACTGCAGCCGCTAGCGCGCACTGAACGTAATTTTTACGACCGCATTGTTATCAACGGGCGTTTTTCTTCTAATTTTGAGCAAAATAGCCGACTGCAATCCGTGCAAGGTCGGTTTCAGTGGCGCCAAAATGGTCATGACATCGACATCGATCTGCTATCTCCCTTGGGACAGACGATGGCAAGAATATCGATCGTGCCTGGTCTGGCGAAAATTCAACAATCTGGCAAAGAAACTCAAAACGCTAGCAACATCACCGAACTCACGGAACGAACCTTAGGTTGGGCACTTCCTGTTTCGGGCATGCGCGACTGGTTGCAAGGATTTAATCGCAGTCGCACGAATGAGCTACACACAGCGACACCTAGTGGCAGAGAGATATTCGATACCGACGGCTGGCGTATTGAGTATGTCAGCTGGCAGGAAAATGAGCTTAGTGTGTACCCCAAGCGTATAGACCTTGTACGCACGGCACTCCACGCTACACCGCTTTCTTTGCGCATAGTCATCGATCACTGGGAGCCGCGTTGATGTCGACGACTGCCACTGCGCTACGCCATTTGCATAATTGCCCTGCGCCCGCCAAGCTGAATCTTTTTTTGCATGTGGTTGGGCGACGCGACGATGGCTATCATTTGCTGCAATCTCTTTTTCAGCTAATTGATTTGCAAGACACACTGAATTTTGATCTGCGCGACGACGACCGTATCAACCGGGTGACTGTGCTCGCCGATGTGCCAGAAGAAAATGATTTGGTCATACGGGCCGCTAAGCTCCTAAAAAACGAGGCTAAAGTGCGCGGTCATGAGGTCTGCGGTGTCGATATCGGCCTGGAAAAGCGTATTCCTATGGGCGGTGGTCTGGGGGGTGGTTCATCGGATGCAGCGACTGTCTTGCTCGCTTTGAATCATCTTTGGCAGCTGCACATGTCTCGCGCAGAACTCATGCACCTGGGTGTGCAGCTAGGTGCTGATGTGCCATTTTTCCTGCTGGGCCAGAACGCCTTTGCAGAAGGGATAGGCGAACAGCTCACGCCCGTGACCCTACCTGAAGCCTGGTATGTCGTAATTCATCCTGGCGTTGGGGTGCCGACGCCTAGCGTATTTGGGGCTGCAGAATTGACACGGGACACCAAAGTCGTCAAAATGGCGGACTTTTCCGCGAGGCCTTTGGGCTTTGGGGGAAACGACCTGCAAGCAGTTGTGGTCCACGCCTATCCGGCCGTTGCGGATGCCCTAAAATGGCTTTCGCTGCACGGTGAAGCACGCATGACAGGTTCTGGCGCCAGTGTGTTTGCATGGTTTGAATCAGAATCTGAGGCACAGACCGTACTCCAGCAGTTACCCGCCCAGTGGCGAGGATGGAAGGTCAGGTCTCTTGATGAGCACCCGCTGAAACTGCGGTCGTAATACACAGAATTCGTCTCTGCGGAGTACCGCAAGACAAACGGTTGCGTAGGGGAATCGCCAAGTTGGTTAAGGCACTGGATTTTGATTCCAGCATTCCAAGGTTCGACTCCTTGTTCCCCTGCCATTTAATTTCGTGCGTTTCCAGCGTTTTCTGGAATGCAACGATACGAAAATTGTAACTTCAACGACGAAGCCGCCACGGTAGGCATGTAGCCTCACTTGGTGGCTTTTCAAACTTTTAACGCTCTGTCGTCAGGAAATCCATGGTTCACGAGAACCTGATGGTTTTTACCGGAAATGCCAATCCGGAACTCGCTCTCGGTGTTGCGGAGCAGCTGCGCATACCTTTGGGGAAAGCGGTCGTATCGAGCTTCTCCGACGGCGAAATTATGGTGGAGGTTAACGAGAATGTCCGCGGCAAAGATGTTTTTGTGCTGCAGTCGACCTGTGCACCCACCAACGATCATTTGATGGAAGTGATGTTGATGGTTGATGCGCTCAAGCGTGCATCCGCTGGTCGTATTACCGCTGTGCTTCCCTATTTTGGCTATTCGCGACAAGACAGACGCCCACGCTCAGCACGAGTGGCTATTTCGGCAAAAGTAGTCGCCAACATGCTCCAGGAAGCTGGCGTTGAACGTGTACTGATCATGGATTTGCATGCGGATCAGATTCAAGGCTTCTTTGATATACCGATGGATCACCTCGATAGTTCAGCTATCTTCATTCCTTATATCGAAAATTTAAAAATTGAAAATCTCACCTTTGCTTCTCCTGATGTAGGAAGCACAAACCGCGTACGGGAAGTTGCAAGTTATTTTGAAGCCGAAATGGTTATTTGCGACAAGCAACGCAAACGTGCGAATGAAATAGCATCAATGACTGTAATAGGTGACGTAAAGGGTAGGAATGTTGTATTGATTGATGATATTTGTGATACGGCTGGAACACTGACGAAGAGCGCAGCTATGCTAATGGAAAAGGGTGCAAAAAGTGTAAGAGCATTTTGTACACATCCGGTATTAAGTGGCAAA
>JAULVH010000205.1:0-8396 GCA_032111105.1 Burkholderiaceae bacterium
CCATCATGATTACCGGATGCATATGGGAGAAAGTGGTGTTTGGCTGCTACCTTTTTGCGCCTAGCTTCTTTTGGGAAGACATGTTCAGCATGATGGTGCTGGCATTGCACACCACGTATCTGTTCGCTTTATATACAGGCAATCCGTCGGTGCACGGACAAATGGTGCTGGCCTTGGTGGCCTACCTAACTTACGCAATTAATGCAGGTCAGTTTTTATTAAAACTGCGCGCGGCACGACTGCAACACGCCAAGATGACACAAGCAGCGATAGCTACATCGACTCTGCCATCGCAAGGAGCTCACGCATGAATGCCGTGATTCCTATTCAGTTAGATGGTGGTTGCTCAGACGCGCCAGTTTTGCGCGAACGTGGTCAGCGCGAAGTCTTTTGCGGATTGACTGGCATTATCTGGCTGCATCGCAAAATACAAGATGCCTTCTTTTTAGTTGTCGGGTCGCGTACCTGCGCGCACTTAATTCAATCTGCTGCCGGCGTGATGATTTTTGCCGAGCCACGATTTGCTACTGCCATTATTGATGAGCGTGATTTAGCCGGCATAGCAGACGCTAACGAAGAACTCGATCGCGTAGTGCGCCGATTACTCGAGCGCAGGCCCGATATCAAAATGCTGTTTCTGGTGGGTTCGTGTCCATCAGAAGTCATCAAACTGGATCTCTCGCGTGCTGCTGTGCGGCTATCACAAGAGTATGTGAATGACGTGCGCATATTGAATTATTCAGGCAGCGGTATCGAGACCACCTTTACCCAAGGTGAAGATGCGTGCTTAGCCTCGCTGGTGCCGCAGTTACCTCTTGCAGATAAATCAGTTGCAACTTCGCTCATGATTGTGGGCTGTTTACCGGATGTGGTTGAAGATCAATTCGCCAGACATTTAAAAGCGATGGGCATAGAAAACGTACAGTTTTTCCCGCCGCGTTCATCCAAAGCTTTACCTACTATCGGCGAAAACACACGCTATTTATTAGCGCAACCGTTTTTAACTGACACCGCACGCGCGCTTGAATTACGCGGTGCTCGTTACATACCTGCGCCGTTTCCGTTTGGTGTAGAGGGAACCACCGAATGGCTGCGTGCTGCCGCTAATTTATTTGGTGTTGATAATGAGTTGTTTGAAAAAGTAACGTTGCCTTCGCGTGAACGCGCCAATCGCGCACTCGACAGGCACAGAGAAAAATTACACGGCAAGAGCATATTTTTCTTCCCGGATTCTCAATTAGAAATTCCGTTGGCGCGTTTTTTAGCGCGCGAATTAGGTATGAAGCTCACCGAGGTTGGCACACCCTATTTGCATCGTGAGCACATGAAGTATGAATTAGCGATGCTACCTGCGGGCACATCACTGTCAGAAGGTCAGGATGTAGAGAAGCAGCTTGATCGTTGTCGCGCTATACAACCCGACATTGTGGTGTGCGGACTGGGTCTGGCTAATCCACTTGAAGCTGAAGGTATCAATACCAAATGGGCGATAGAACTAGTGTTCTCACCGGTGCATGGTTATGAGCAGAGTGCTGATCTGGCTGAATTATTTGCGCGTACGTTTGTACGTAAAGCCAAACTGGGTTTGGATCAACGTGGTCAGCACATAGCACCCAATTCGCTAGAGTCGAATAAAACCAATTCGTCGGAGGCCGCATGCAATTAACACTGTGGACCTACGAGGGGCCTCCGCACATAGGTGCTATGCGCGTGGCTACTGCCATGGAAAAAGTGCATTACGTCATACATGCGCCGCAGGGCGATACCTATGCTGATTTGCTCTTTACGATGATAGAGCGTTTACCTAAGCGCCCACCTGTAACTTACACCACGTTTCAGGCGCGCGATTTAGGATCCGACACGGCAGAGCTTTTCAAAAATGCAGCGCGTAGTGCCTATGAACGTTTTGCACCAGACGCGATGATGGTGGGTGCGTCGTGTACTGCAGAGCTAATTCAAGATGATCCCGGTGGTTTAGCTAAAGCATTGAATTTGCCTATACCCGTCGTCGCGCTGGAACTGCCTTCGTATCAGAAAAAAGAAAACTGGGGCGCAGCAGAAACCCTGTATCAACTCGTGCGTGCACTAGCCAAGCCACGTAGTGACGATTATGTTGCGACTAAACCCTCATGCAATATTTTGGGCCCGAGTGCATTGGGATTTCGCCATCGCGATGATTTGCGTGAAATAACAGGGCTACTTGAGCGCATGGGTATTGCGATCAATGTGGTTGCGCCTCTGGGTGCAACGCCTGCAGATTTAGCACGATTAGCAGATGCTGATTTTAATGTGGTGTTGTATCCGGAAGTAGCCATGCAAGCGGCTACCTGGTTGCAGAAAAATTTTGCTATGCCGTTTACGAAAACCATACCCATAGGTGCGCAGGCTACACGCGAATTTATGGCCGAGGTGGCGCAGTTAGCCGGCATAGAGCTTGATACGAGCATGGAAGATGCCGCCTCACGTGCGCCTTGGTATGCAAAGTCGGTCGACTCAACTTACCTCACCAGTAAACGCGTATTTATTTTTGGTGACGCCACACACGCTATTGCGGCTGCGCGTGTAGCAGCTGATGAATTAGGTTTTGAAGTGGTAGGGCTAGGAACTTATAGCCGCGAATTTGCGCGCGAAGTGCGCGAAGCCGCAAAAAAATATGGCATTGAAGCTTTGATTACCGATGATTATCTTGAAGTTGAAGAGAGATGTGCTGAGCTGTCTCCTGAGTTGGTACTCGGCACGCAAATGGAGCGTCACATCGCCAAGCGTTTGGGATTGCCATGCGCTGTGATTTCGGCGCCTGTGCATGTACAAGATTTTCCTGCGAGGTATTCACCGCAAATGGGTTTTGAAGGTGCCAATGTGTTGTTTGATACCTGGGTTCATCCGTTGATGATGGGTCTGGAAGAGCATTTGTTGGGCATGTTTAAAAATGATTTTGAATTTCATGAGGGTGCGGCTCCTTCACATCTGGGTAAAGGTGGAGCGCCTCGCGCTGCGGCTGAACTAACAGATCACAGTGGAGCAACTGCAGTAGCGGCGGCATTAACAAGTGAAGCTGCAAGCGCAGCAGTAAATTCGGCAGCAAGTGCAGACGAAACTCTGCCTAGCTGGACGGACGATGCACAAAAAGAGCTGCAAAAAATTCCGTTTTTTGTTCGTGGTAAAGCGCGTCGTAATACCGAGCGCTATGCCAAAGATAGTGGTGTGATGCACATAACAATAGAAACCTTGTACGACGCAAAGGCTCATTACGGACGCTAACGCATAAGTTGAGTTGGCGTGTGTGGTGATCGATGCAAAGTACTAAGCATATAAAGACTGTCCTACCGACAGGAAAGCATTACCGGAGGAGTGAACAATGAACATAGCGACCGTACCAGTAAGTGAAATCAAGCGTGACCGTCGCGGTGATGGCGAAGGCAGTGTGCAAGTACAGCTGGATCCCAGTATGAAAATAGGGAATGCCAAAGTCTTTGCTATCTACGGTAAAGGCGGCATAGGCAAAAGCACGACCTCGTCCAATCTTTCGGTGGCTTTTACTAAGCTGGGCAAACGTGTGCTGCAGATAGGTTGCGATCCTAAGCATGATTCCACGTTTACGCTCACTAAAAAGCTCATGCCTACCGTGATTGATGTATTGGAATCGGTAGATTTTCATACCGAAGAATTACGCGTTGAAGATTTTGTGTTTGAAGGCTACAGCGGCGTGATGTGCGTCGAAGCAGGCGGCCCGCCAGCAGGTACAGGCTGTGGTGGCTATGTCGTGGGACAAACAGTCAAGCTACTAAAAGAACATCATTTATTAGATGAAACTGATGTGGTGATTTTTGATGTGTTGGGCGATGTGGTGTGCGGTGGTTTTGCCGCACCTTTACAGCATGCAGATCGTGCCTTGATTGTGACAGCCAATGATTTTGATTCTATCTTTGCGATGAATCGTATTGTGCAAGCGATCGGTGCAAAAGCAAAAAATTACAACGTGCGTTTGGGCGGTGTAATTGCTAATCGCTCCGATGCCACCGACCAGATCGATAAATTTAATGCGCAGATAGGCTTAAAAACCATGGCGCACATTCCATCACTGGACATCATTCGTCAAAGCCGCCTGAAAAAAGCGACCTTGTTTGAAATGGGTGATTCGCCCGAAGTACTCATGGTGCAACAAGAATATTTGCGGTTAGCCGCAAGTTTGTGGGCAGGTACTGAGCCATTGATTTGTCAGCCCATGAAAGACAGAGACATTTTTGATTTGCTTGGATTTGATTGATGTAACGCGTGTGGGGGGAGTGCTGTTTACTCCACCACGCCACCGAAGTTAACTGTAACAGCACCCCAGAAAGGGGACATGATGGAAAACTCCAGCTACCAGGAAAAGCGCGACAGGCTAGAAGAATATTTTGATCGCACAGCTGCTGATCAATGGGCCAAACTCACATCGGATGCCCCTGTTTCGGGCATACGTAAAACCGTACGTGCCGGCCGTGATCGCATGCGCGAAACATTACTAAGCTGGTTACCAGACGATTTGTATGGGCGCCGTATTCTGGATGCAGGTTGCGGCACAGGCGCGTTGGCGGTTGAATTAGTTAAGCGCGGCGCGGAAGTCGTGGCGATTGATTTGTCACCGACCTTGGTGCAGTTGGCACGCGAACGTTTACCCAAAGATCTGGGTCGGGGCAAATTAGAGTTTGTTTCCGGCGATATGCTGTCAACAAGTTACGGACGCTTTGATCACGTAGTAGCGATGGATTCCATGATCCATTATGAAAACATGACATGGTCGAAGGCTTGGCAGGTTTAGCACAACGCACATCGAAGTCGGTGTTGTTTACCTTTGCACCTAGCAATCCCATACTCGCGACCATGATACGTGTGGGCCGTATTTTTCCGCGTAGTGATCGCGCACCTTTTATTGAGCCGGTATCGGAAGCAGCGTTGCGTGACGAAATGGTGATTTGTGCGCGTCTGACGGGATGGCAGCCCAGTCGTACTGAAAAAATTTCCAGCGGATTTTATACCTCGCAGGCGATGGAATTAGTAACAAGCTAAGTCAACATCGATGAAACTTAAGCGTCGCTGTTTTTACACTGCGCAAAAGTTTCCGGTGACAGTAACAGCGTAAGGAGAATAATCATGACAACAGCGGTAGAAGAAATCAATTCAGTAGAAGACGCTAACCGCAAGGCGGTGACGAATACGATTTTCTCTCCACGCTTTTACACCACCGATTTTGAGGCTATGGATAAGCTCAACATCGAGCCTGTGCGGGCGGAGTGGGATGCCATGATGGCCGAATACGAAGGCGATAATAATCATGATCACTTTCAGCGCGATGCAACGTTTGCCGATGAGGCGCGCGATCTGGCAGCAAAAATATCGCCTGAATTACGCCAAGAGTTTTTGGATTTTTTAGTCAGCTCGCTGACGTCGGAATTTTCTGGTTGCGTGCTGTATAACGAAATCAAGCGTAACGTAACCAATCCCGATATTAAGCAATTGATGGAGTACATGGCCCGCGATGAATCGCGCCATGCGGGTTTTCTTAATTCGTCATTAAAAGATTATGGTTTGGGTATAGATTTAGGCGACTTAAAGCGCACTAAAAAATATACCTTCTTTAAGCCCAAATATATTTACTACGCGACTTATCTGTCCGAGAAAATTGGATACGCACGTTACATACGAATATTTCGTCAGCTAGAACAACATCCAGAAAAACGCTTTCATCCTATCTTTCGCTGGTTTCAGCGCTGGTGTAATGATGAGTTTCGTCATGGCGAATCGTTTGCATTAATCATGCGCGCCAATCCGCATTTACTGCGTGGTGGGAATGTGCTGTGGATACGATTCTTCTTGTTGGCGGTATACGCCACCATGTATGTGCGTGACCATACACGCCCCGAATTAAAGCAAGCCATGGGCTTGGAGCCGACGGAATATGATTTCGACGTATTTCGCATCACTAATGAAATAACCAAACAAGTATTCCCGATTTTGCTCGATATTGATCATCCGGCTTTCCACATCAACCTAAAGCGTTTGTTTGTTTGCGCTCAGCGTGCTGATGAAGGCAAGTCGGCCGGCGGTCTGCTGGGTCATGCGCGCAAAGCCTTGTGGAGTGTGGCGGGTGCAGCAGTGTTTGCGCGTATGTTTTTTATTCCTGTTGTATCGAATAGATTGCCAGATACTGCGCGCATGGTGCCGGCCTGGTGATTGCCCGGACATGTCTTCGTGAATTATTCATCCGCAAGCGTGGTTTAAGTTTGCAATGAGCCAGTATTTACTTCCGGCGGCTTTCACACTCTTTGTCTGGTGGTTTTCGACGGGCGTGATTTTGTATCTCGGTCGTCTGCCGCGCTGGACATTTAAATGGACGATGTTGAAGTTCACTTTAGTGTTGGGTTTTGCCATTGTCGGTTTGTCGATATCTGCATCACGCACCACCGTGTCATCCGCTTATTGCGCTTTTACCTGTGCTTTGTTGGTATGGGGCTGGCAAGAGATCGCTTTTTTGCTGGGCTATGTGACGGGTACGCGCCGCAGTGAATGTCCCGCGGATAGTCGTGGCTGGCGACGTGCCTGGCATGCAACCGAAGCGATACTGCATCATGAATTTGCTTTAGTGGTGTTGGCCATGCTGGTATTCGCAGTTAGCTGGAACAAACCTAACCAAACCGGATGGTGGACGTATTTGGTTTTGTGGACTATGCGTTTGTCAGCCAAGCTAAATTTATTTCTGGGTGTGCGTAATCTCTCAGAAAATTTTCTGCCTGCACATCTCTCGTATTTACAAAGTTATTTCACCCGACGTTCGTGGAACTGGCTGATGCCGATTTCTGTCACTGCCGCTGTTACTGTGCTTGTGCCTTTGTGGATGGCGGTATCTGTTCAACCGGCTGACGGTTTTGCTGCGACGAGTTTGTGTTTGGTGGCGGGCTTACTGACGCTGGCAGTCGTTGAGCATATCTTTATGATTTTGCCGTTACCGACTAGCTGGTTATGGAAGTGGGGAATGCGCGCGAAAGCGTAAAGAAGCGTAAATCACTAGCTTGCGCGCGCCGTATTCATTATTAATGCTTGGGTAGTTCATCATCCATATAGGCGCGCACCACATCGTCGTAGTTGGTGTCACGAACAAACCCCATGCTCTCTGCGCGCGTGGTGATGAAATCACCTGGCCAAGTACGCACCAGTTTCATAATCGCCGCATCTTCTTCCCACTTAATGAGTTTTACAGGCGCGTCACCGGCCACACGTTCCATCGCTGCGACCATCTCACCTACCGTAATACTCAGACCTGGCAAATTCACTGCACCTGCACTACCCAATACAGCAGCATCAACCTCATGTGCATGAATTAAATTGTTGACGGTACTGCGTGGTGAAAGTATCCACATGCGTGTAGCGGGGGGTACAGGGCATATCGAAGGCACACCATTTAAAGGCTCACGAATTATGCCGCTGGCAAAACTCGATGCAGCCTTATTGGCTTTGCCGGGTCTTACCGACACAGTAGGTAGTCGCACTGAGCGACCATCAACAAAGCCTTTGCGTGCATAGTCAGTCACCATCAATTCGCACATGGCTTTTTGCGCACCATAAGAACCTTGCGGGGTAGCGGGCGTGGTGTCGAGCACTTTGGCGGGCAGATCGCCCCCAAACACAGCAACCGAACTGGTGAATACAAAACGAGGACGATTACCATTCTTGCGCGCTTGCTCTAGCAAGACGCGTGTGGCATCAAGATTAATGCGCATGCCTAAATCAAAATCACTTTCGGCTTCACCACTAACCACTGCCGCCAGATGGAACACCGATTGAATTGATGGAGTGAACGCGTTGGCCACGCTGGCTGCATCAGCAACATCACCGATCATCGATACTATTCGTGGGTCGGTAAAGCCTTGTGCGGCGACCTGGTCGAGCAGCACGATGCGCTTGAGAGTGTGCTGTTTGCCGTCGTGCCCTGTAAGCGTTCCACGCTCAAGTAATTTTTTTGCAAGCTTCACACCCAAAAAGCCTGCACCACCGGTAATTAATACATCCATCATGGTCTCCGCGGTTGTTATAAGAATTTATATGCAGATAGTGTACTGGATGCGCCGGCACTACTAGCTACTGAGTGGAATTTTTCCGAGTGGGCTCTTTAGGCAGTGCCTGCTCAAGTACGCCGGCGATATCTTCCCGTCCCGCGGCACGAGCTTGCTGTACCAACTCGACCGACAAGCCAGAGCGTCTATCTACGCCACGTCGCAATATGCAGTTCACGACGCTGAGTTGTCCTTTGCGTACAGCTAGTGTTAATGCGGTATCGCCTTCGTCTACCCACGTAATGTCTGCGTCATACCGAATTAGTAATTCGGCTGCTTTGGTTTTATTGTTTTCTATGGCGACTA
>JAULVH010000206.1:0-4687 GCA_032111105.1 Burkholderiaceae bacterium
ACGTAAATTTGATAGTTTTTATCAATTAAATAGCCAAAGACTATCGTTCGTAAAAATTCATAGATTTTCTTGTGAGGGGATGGGAAATGCGGAATAAAGCACAATATGTAAGCGACGCAAGCGTGCTAGAGCATGTGGCGAGTTGGTAAACGGGCTGTAACTAACTGATTTTGTTGAAAACCGTACTCAGTTTGGTGGTAATACACGCCAAGTAGCGATGTTTGCGTAGAATGCTGGTAAGCGTTATTAGGTTGGGCGGATTTTTCCGCATGTCTGTAATTTGGAGGAACCATGAAGAAGCTTTGGGTAGCATTAATGATCGTGATGGTAGGTATGACTAGCGGGTTGACCAGCGTGGAAGCAAAACGCTTGGGTGGCGGAGGCTCATTTGGAAAATCTTCACCTAGCCCGGCCCGGCCTGCACCCATGCAGAATGCTGGTCAGCAAGCGCCTCGTCCTGCGGCACCTGCGGCACCTGCACCGTCTAGTCCCTGGAGAGGCATAGTTGGCGGCGCATTATTGGGTCTGGGCATAGGCGCTTTAATGTCGCATTTTGGTATGGGCGCTGAGCTTGGCAGCATGATGAGTAGCTTTTTAATGATTGCTTTGATTGGCTTGGCTATATTTTTTATCGTGCGCCTTTTGGCCCGCAGGTCAGCTGCCGCCGCGCCGCAGCCATCGTATGCGGCAGCCGGATATGCAGATGAGCCTGCCCAGAGAGTAGCAACGCCTGAAATCGGTTCCAACCTTGGGAATACCTCGGCTGCATCTGGTTCAACGTCATGGGAAAACAATCAGGCACCTGCTCTTCCGCAGGGATTCGATGCGCCGGGTTTCCTACGCAGCGCAAAAACAAATTTTTTGCGTATGCAGGCAGCCTGGGACAAAGGCGATGCACAAGATATCAGTGAGTTCACCACTCCAGAGATGTTTGCTGAACTGAAAATGCAGCTGACTGAGCGAGGATCAGCGTCGAATCACACCGACGTCGTTTCGCTGGAAGCTGATCTGTTAGGTATAGAAACTACGGCAGAGGAATATATTGCCAGCGTGCGTTTTCACGGCACAGTACGTGAAGAAAAAAATGCAGCTCCTGAAGTATTTAATGAAACCTGGGTGCTTTCTAAGCCTGTCTCAGGTCAGGGCGGTTGGCTGCTAGCAGGTTTGCAGCAAAACTAACTAGCGAGGCCATGAGTTGTTGCCAACAACGACAGGCCTTTAATTTAAAACCGCTCGTAGGTAACTGCGAGCGGTTTTTTATTATCGCGAAAATTACTTATTTTTTTCTATAGAACAAATGCATGTCCGTTACACAAAAATATAACTACCCGCAAGTAGCTTCGTATGTACTGGCTGGCGCAGCGCTGTTACTGATACTTCAGGCAGGCTTGTTGGCTGCACTGTACTCGGGCTTGCTTGTGTATGCCCTGGTTCATCTGATTGCACCCGCACTAAGCTCGCGCATGAGCAATCAAAGAGCGCGCTTAATTTCTGTTGCTGTGCTTGGATCCGTCATTATCATGCTGCTGACTACGGGCGTTTGGATTTTGCTGGCTTTTTTTCTTTCGGATAATGGAAGTTATCCAGTACTTGTAAAGAAAATGGCTGACCTGATAGAACTTTCTCGTCATCAAATTCCAGCCTGGATAGGGGAGTATTTACCAGAGAGCGCCGAAGCACTTCAACAAACACTTACGTCATGGATGCGTGAACATGCAGGGCAAGCCAAGCATATCGGCGAGCAAACAGGGAGAACGATTGCTCACCTTATTATCGGTATGGTGATCGGTGCAATGGCCGCGTTATACGACACAACCGAGACACATCATTTTTTACCGCTGGCATCTGCTCTGCACCAGCGTGTAGTGAATCTTCATCTGGCGTTTCGGCAGATAGTGTTTGCTCAAGTTCAAATTGCTGCTATTAACGCCATTTTTACCGGTGTTTTTTTGATGGTATTTTTGCCTCTGGCGGGCATACATCTTCCATTCGTCAAAACACTAATACTTCTTACTTTCGTCGCCGGTCTTTTACCCGTGATAGGAAATCTGATTTCGAATACGGCGATTGTCGTCATCAGTTTGTCGCATTCAATATCAACGGCGGGATTATCGTTATTTTTTCTAGTGACTGTACATAAGCTGGAGTATTTTCTTAATGCCAAAATCGTGGGCACGAAGATCAATGCCCGCGCCTGGGAATTACTTTCAGCCATGCTGTTGATGGAGGCCTTGTTTGGGGTAGCTGGAGTTATAGCCGCGCCAGTGTTCTACGCGTACATAAAATCCGAGCTAACCCAGGCAGAACTGGTGTAACGCAATTTTCTATTGCATTACTTCTCATCTTCTTTATCAGGCGCAGCTAACGCGGCGATCAGATCTACGGGTCTGGTTGATCGTTTACGTATACGCAGATTGAGCATTTCTACAGTAACTGAAAAAGCCATCGCGCTGTAAATGTATCCTTTAGGTACATGATTTCCAAAACTCTCAGCAATAAGCACAACACCAATCACTACTAAAAATGCCAGCGCTAGCATTTTGATGGTGGGATGAGCAGAGACGAATTCTCCTATGGCCTTTGCAAATATCATCATCAAACCCACAGAGACAAGGACGGCTGCAACCATGACGCTGATTTGCTCAACCATACCAATAGCCGTGATGATGGAGTCTAGCGAAAAGACGATATCAATCAACATGATTTGAAGAATAACCATGCCAAAGCTATGTGCTACGGTTCGGCCTGAGCCATCATGCGAGCCTTCCATAGTTTCGTGAATCTCACCCACGCTTTTCCAAAGTAAAAATAGCCCACCGAGCAAGAGAACCAGATCGCGCCCAGAAAAATTAATATTCGCTACCGAAATGATGGGCTCGGTTAATCCAACCAGCCACGTAAGCATCAGCAATAAACCGATGCGCATGAACATGGCGGCAAACAAACCGATGCGACGCGCTAGTTCACGCTTTTCTTCTGGAAGCTTCTCTACCAAAATAGAAATAAAAATTACATTATCAATTCCAAGTACGAGTTCCAACGCAGTCAGGGTGAGAAATGCAGCCCAAATAGTCGGATCGAAAAGCAACTCAACAGACATTGCGAACTCCTTAATTAAAAAAAAGCCGGCAGTCGCCGGCTTTGTAAAAACGTTGCAGAAGAATTAATACAGTGAGTTAATCCAGTGTGCAAGATTCGTGATGTCTTCTTCGGACAAGGTTTGCGCCAGGCTAGTCATATTACCAGCGTCGTTCGTGCGCTCGCGAGCCTTAAAGTTTTTGAGTTGCGTAATTACATATTCGGGGTGTTGTCCGGCCAAGCGCGGAATTTCATTTTGTCCCGACATACCACCCATATGGCACATAGCGCATAAGGATTCTTCTGCTTTTGCTGCTCCGGCCTTGATTCTCTCAGGCTCTGCTTTGAAGCCAGTACGAATTTGTTTTTGAGAAGCAAAGTAAGCGGACAGATCATGCATGTCCTGTTTCTCAAGTGCGGCAGCAACAGCCGTCATCATGGGGTTTTTGCGCCTACCTTCTTTGTAATCTTTTAATTGCAAATAGATGTAGCGTGCATTTTGTCCAGCGAGGGTTGGAAAAGCACCCATGGCGGAATTACCATTAACTCCATGGCAGGCAACGCATGCCTCCGCTTTTTTCTTACCAGCTTCGATGTCCTGTGCTTGCGCTCCAACACAGACGGAGATCAGCACGAACAGCGAAGTAACTGCTGAACGGAAATTCATGATTTGACCTTCGAATCGATCGTTAAATAAAAAAAGAGGCTGCCGAGGCAGCCTCTCTATTCTGCACTAAATTACAGAGCAAATACGAACACGCTATTACCGCGCTTGAAATCAAGCTGGCTGTTACCGCCAGCTGCAACGGCGATGTATTGCTTGCCGTTGATAGTGTAGGACGTTGCTGGTGCATTTACGCCAGCGCCGCACTGATATTGCCACAGTACCTTGCCAGTTTTTGCATCGTAGGCTTTGAACCAGCCATTGCCTTCGCCAGCGAATACCAGGTTACCTGCTGTAGCCAGAACGCCACCGATCATCGGCTGATCAGTACGTGCTTTCCAAACCACTTTGCCGGTATCCAGATTGACAGCAGATACGTTACCGAACTGCTCTTCACCTGGAACGTTTTTGAACGCACCGCCCAACCACAGTTTGCCGCCTGGGTAGCCAGACGCTTCAACGTGGTAAGTCATAGGCTGCTCAAGGTTGGCAGCAAATGCCAGGCGCAGAGGTGGGTTAACAGCCATCTGTGACCACTCAACGCCACCGTTAGCACCCAACGACATACGAGTACCTTCAGGTGTAGGCAAGCTCCACAGACCTTCTTGGGAAACCATCGCCTCGGAGAAGCGGATCAGGTTGCCATTGTTGCGGTCGTGAACATAGATGTGGCCAGTTTTGCCGCCGTGGATAGCCACAGGGATCATCTTGCCGCTCTTGTCTTTAGCTTCGGTCAGGATAACTGGCGAAACTGCATCCAGATCCCATACGTCGTGAGCGATGTACTGGAAGTGCCACTTGTACTTACCGGTGTCGAGATCAACAGCGATCATCGAGTTGGTGTACAGGTTGTCACCAGGACGCTCAGCGCCGTACAAGTCTGGCGATGGGTTACCAGCAACGAAGAAGGCTGTTTTAGTTTTACGATCGATTGCAGGTGTCATC
>JAULVH010000207.1:0-3041 GCA_032111105.1 Burkholderiaceae bacterium
AGCTGGCAAGACATTCCGGAAATTCATGCTGCGCAGTCTTAAGCAATTAAGGCTTGCCGTACCAAGCAATGCTCGAAGAGCCTAACGCATGACTGTAAAGTTTGATATTCGGACTAGGTGGTGCAGGCCTATCCGAAATTACGACATCAAGTTTGTGTAAAGCTAGGTCCCCAAGTAAATCATTGAATTGCCCTTCGAGGCAAAGTAAGCGTAGACGCGGCTCGGTAACTACTGGCTGTAAAAGACTGACCTGTCCTGATATTTTCGAGCCAGTGGGATTTCTGTTAATCCGCAGGTCCCTTGTTCGAGACCAGGTCGGGGAACCTTGAGGTTTTTGAATTCACCGCTTTTTTAGACTGCCACTTGAGTTCGCTGGTGAACAGATGATTTGAATCACACCGTCTTATTAGATTTTTAGTTTATTTTTAAACGATGCATCTGTTGAGAATCATTGACCGACAGATTAGGCACAAGCGATTCTCTCGCCAGATCTGTATGTTTTTCAGATAAGCTCGCGGCCAAGTCTGAATTGCCATCGTGTATAGCCTGCACTATGGCGGCGTGCTCATCCCAAATTCCGCTTCGTCCTAATTGACGCTGATGGACTGCACCCATAACGCGGCGTAAATGTATCCAATGCAGCATCGCTGTTTCGACGATAAAGGGATTGCCGGACGCCTCATAAATCGCTTTGTGGAATGCGCTGTCTGCTTCGATCAACGCATTCACATCGTTATCCGACGATGCTTGCCGACCTGCCTCGATCAGCGATAAAGGAATCTTTGCGTTTCTGAGTGATGCCAGACGCGCAGCTAAAGCATCCAACGATCCCCGCACCTGATACAGGTGGCCTATGCGAATTGGATCGAGTTGTGCAACTACCAAACCACGCCCGGGTCCTTCTTCAAGCAATCCATCTTTTTTTAATAATCGCAGCGCTTGCAAAACGGGGGAGCGAGAAACATTGAGTTTCTCTGCCAAATCTTCTTGCGTAATTCGCTCACCCGGCACCAGAACACCCGCACTGATAGCATCGAGCAACGATTTATAGACTTCGTCAACGTAGTCAGTGCGGTTGGGTATTTTGGTCAAACTCATTGATCACTCCGTTGTCTGATCAGGCTAAAGAATTTCTCGGACATGGAGTTAGGCAAACATATCCGGCTGAGTGGCCACGAGATGTTCATAGATTGGTTGGAAATGCAGCCAGCCAATATAGTCAGAGCCGACATGTTCACGGCTATAGCGGGCACGATCGGGCGGAACTAAAACGGGTTTATGCCCGGATGCTTCCACCATGAGTTGTTGACGGCAGCAACGTTCAAGCGCCATAAACCAAAATGCAGCCGATTCTATGCTGTGTCGACTGGCGGTGAGCAAGCCATGATTTTGATGAATGGCCGCCTTGACATCTTTAAACCAGTCGCACACAGCCAAGCCAGCTTTTTCTTCTACGGCTACTTGTCCCGCTTCATCTTTAATCACAATATGATCTTCAAAAAAAGCAGCGGCATCTTGTGAAATCGGATCTAACGGACGGCCAAGCGCAGCAAAGGCAGTGCCGTAAACCGTATGCGCGTGACACATCGATAAGATCTCAGGATGTGCCTCATGTACCGCTGCGTGCAACACAAAACCGGCGCGGTTAATTGCGTGTTTGCCTGAGACGACTTTGCCTTTGTGATCCGCCAAAATAAGATTAGATATTTTTACTTGTGCAAAGTGCACGCACATCGGATTGGTCCAATAGAGTTCGGGATGCTCTGGATCACGAATCGTTAAATGGCCTGCAAATCCATAACTAAAACCCTCCAACGCAAAGGCTCGGCACGCTGCAACTAATCGTTGCTTGCGGTGTAGGCGCTCTGCTTCAAAGTTATCGAACGTTGGAATCTCGGGGTAAATTAAACCGGTTTGCGTTGGATCATAAATCGATTTTTTCTGTTCAGTCGCCTGAGGCGTTTTAACTTTATCCAGCATAAAAAACTCCTGATAAAAACTACAAATCTAAATAAAAAATCTCGTGGTTTCAAGTACGAAGTGCAACACGGTTTAAAGATTCATGAAACACCTGATGTGGAGTTTTAAATCCCAATCGTTTTCTGGGGCGGTGATTCAATCGATCTTCAATCATTTTAAGCTCTGCATCAGTAACAGTAGATAAGTGACGCTTTTTTGGAATGTACTGCCTTAATAAGCCGTTGTAATTTTCATTTGATCCACGCTGCCAACTGGCAAAGGGATCAGCAAAGTAAGCCGTCGAACCCAAGGACTGATCAATCGTTTTATGACCAGCAAACTCTTTACCGTTATCGTACGTAATCGTCTTGACCCGCGAAGCGAGGGGTTTAAGTCGCTTGATAATGGCGGCACTAACTTGATCAGACGTCTTGCGATTAACCTTGGTCACCACTGCATAGCCGCTTTTTCTTTCAACCAGAGTAACGATGGCATGCTGGTGGGCAGCGCCAATAACGGTGTCGCCTTCCCAGTGCCCGATGTGGGCGCGTCGCTCAATCGATTCAGGTCGATGGGTAATGGAGCGCCTGTCAGGGATTTGGCCACGTCGATCACGACCGCCTGCATAGCGTTTGCGCTTTTGCTTTTGACAGCGCAGGGAGCGCCATAAATGACCGCCCATCGCTTTGTCTGCATAGATCTTTTGGTAAATCGTCTCATGGCTAATAGGCAGCTGGCTGGCAATTTGCTCAGGACTCCACTGCAAACTGAGCAGGGATCGCACTTGAATCAAGATCTGTTCATCAATGTGAGCCGCATTACGACTGCATTGCGAACGCTCATCGGAGAGATTCTGAGCTTGGCGGGGACGATATCCTCGACGGCCAGATCCACGGGACAGCTCTCGACTAATAGTCGATTTATGGCGCCCCAGAATATGGGCTATCTCGGTTTGTGTTTGTCCTGCTTTCATAAGCGCTTGAATCTGATAACGTTCGGTTTGGCTGAGGTGTGTATAGGTCATGTGCTTCTTCGACTGGCAGGTCAAAAGGCTTTGATACTAATGCACCTCAGCCATCCAA
>JAULVH010000208.1:0-4188 GCA_032111105.1 Burkholderiaceae bacterium
GGCTAGCCACTCGTGTAGTGGAAGATCCTCAGGCAGGTGCAATGACCATGGCGAACGAGTTGTGCCAAAAAAGCCCCACCGCCTTACGTGCTGCCAAGCGGTTGATGGGGCAGTGGACTATTGCATCCGATCAGGATTTGTTACTGGCAGAAGCAGACGAACAATCGCGTTTGCTGGGCGGTGCGCATCAGATAGAAGCAGTGACGGCAAATTTGCAAAAGCGTGCACCTCTGTTTAAAGTTTGACGATGGTTGACCGCGTGCTGTGACAATGCATTAGATAATTTCTGATGGGAATATGTTTTTTTGAGGCTGGTAACATATGAGTTCTATGTTTAATCCCCCGCATCCTGGTCTGACCTTGAGAGACGACATTTTGCCTGCTTTGGAGCTGCAGGTTGGTGAGGCGGCTGCCCAGCTGGGCGTCGACCGTACGACTTTGTCGAAGGTACTCAACGGACGTTCCTCTATTAGTCCTGCTATGGCGCTTCGCATAGAACGCTGGCTAGGACGCGACCATGGAGGGGCAGCTGAGGTTTGGATGGCTCAGCAGGCGGCATATGATTTGTGGCAGGCACGGCAAGTGATCAAGGCGAACAAGGGGCTCGCCGGCGTTAAGGTACTAAAACTACAGCCTGCTTGATTGCATGAATATAGTTTCGGTATTGATCAAATCACTTGATTGATGAGTATTAGTCTTTTTAAGTTGCCGTTTAAATTAATCAAAATTGCACTTCGTCTTCGAATTCACCAAACAATTATTAAGGCCTAACCATGAGTTCAACTGAGGGCGTACTTCTTACCATTAATGATGGCATCGCCAGACTAACCTTAAATGAACCTGCACGACTGAATGCATTATCGATTGCAGTCATGGACGGATTATTTGATGCCTTTGCGCGTTTGCGTGCAGATAAATCAGTGCGTGTGCTTCAGCTCACCGGTGCAGGCAAAGCATTTTCTGCCGGAGCGGATCTTTCGATCATGAATGCCGAACAAACACATGTAGGTGATTTAACGCGTGGCGAATGGACAGATATACAAATGCGTACTCGCCATAATCGCTTGATCTCAGAATTGCGTGAATTACCTTTTCCCGTTTTGACCATACTCAATGGCCCAGTTGCGGGTGGTAGTGTGGGTATAGCCTTTGCTGCAGACATAGTAATTGCAGCGCGCTCCACTTATGTGTATTTACCCTTCATGACTTCACTCGGTATTGTTCCCGACATGGGCAGTAGCTGGTTGTTGCCGCGTTTAATAGGTGTGGGACGCAGTGCAGCGATGACGTTATTAGGCAATCGCGTGAGTGCAGAACAGGCCGCTGCATGGGGCATGATTTGGTCGTGCGTTGATGACGATAAACTGGCTGCAGAAGCCGACGCCATCACACAGCGATTGGCCGGCTTACCTGCTCACGCGGCATTAGAGACGCGCGCATTGTTTGATCAAAGTTTATCCAATACGCTGCAACAGCAACTGGACTATGAACGGGCGCGGCAGAAAGAGTTGATAGATCGCGATACGTTTCCTGAAGGCGTACTAGCATTCAAAGAAAAGCGCGCACCCGTATTTCCGCGCTAAGCAATTAGCCTGGCGCGAAAACGCAGGGTTTAAGTTAGCGACAAATTCAGCCCAGGCAAATTCAATTGCGAAAAAGCACTAGACCATACTTCGCCACGTTTAATAGGTAGAGCATCAGTCCAACTGCCTGTCGTAATCAATTCGCCCGCTTGCAACGGCTGGAATTGATTTTGCTGTTGTAGTTGTTGATGCAGTGCCAGCAAGGCGTGCAATGGGCTGTCCATCACATCTTTAGCAAAACCCGCAGCGCACAGTCCACTCGATTCAGGAGTAGAGCGTGATAGCGATATCGACGCGCCAGCTAATACGGTGTGCAAACGACGCTTACTTTCGCGCGAGAGCATTTTAGGTTCGCCAATAATCAAGGCTCTGTGCAAACCGAAAGCGGCAATTGCATCGGCCGGCTCGAACTGCCAGTTACGAAACGGGCAGGTCACGATTTCAAAACCATGGGCCATCCATTCCAGGCATTCGCCCAAACCCTCGAGATCGACATCCGGCTCCGGTGTGCGGGCTAGTTTGAACACCAATTCAGGCTCTATGCGCGGCTGCTGCGCTTTAGTCAGCTTGTGCAGTGCCTTGTTGTCGTGCGCAAAGTGCACAGTGCTGTCAAACAACGTGGACCAAATCGGCCCGGTTAAGGGCGCAGATTTTCCATACAACGGCCACATTTTGCGATTGGAAAAACCAATCTTGCGTCCGACAGGCACATCGCCCTGAGCGATACGAGCATCGAGTATGCACTTGGCGATGTCGTAAGCATCGTCAAGGCTGAGATTGGTCTCATCGGTAAGAGGCGACATCAGCGTCCCCGCCTCACGTGCTTTGAGCAGTATGTGAGCGTAGCGACTTGCTTGGGTGGACATTAACATTCGGTTCTCCTCTGGGAGTCTTAGTGGTACGACTATCTGGCTTAGGTAAATACTAACTGGTCACAATTTAAACCGGATAATATAGGTAGGTTTGCTGGAGAGCAAATTTTTCTTTTTTATTGCCTTTTTTGATATTTATTTAGCCTCTTTGGGCCAGCCCAGCCCACCCCCAAACAGCCCGGGATTCATGTATTCACTTAGGTAGAGACCGATTATCATGTGGCTTAGTTTCGCTGGTTTCCTCCCGCCAATACATTGGCGCAGAGCCTTTCCTAGCTGGTTTTAAGCAACGCTCACCTGCATTTCATAATGGAAATTTCCTTCAAGAAGCAAATCGAACAACTCAAACTCGGCGAGGGCGATGTATTCCATGGTGAGGGCATTTTGGCCATTACCAAGGCCTTGCTGCAATCGGGTGTCAGTTATATAGGCGGTTATCAGGGTGCGCCGGTGTCGCACTTGCTCGATGTGATGGTGCAGGCACGCGAACTGGTGGGCGAGTTGGGCGTGCAGGTGGAAGCCTGTTCGAATGAAGCCTCAGCGGCTGCCATGCTCGGCGCGTCTATCCATTATCCGGTGCGCGGAGCGGTGACATGGAAGTCCATCGTTGGCACCAACGTCGCCGCAGATGCGCTGGCCAATTTATCGTCCCCCGGTGTTACGGGCGGTGTGTTGATGGTGATAGGCGAAGACTATGGCGAAGGCGCATCGGTGGTGCAGGAGCGAACCCATGCCTACGCCATGAAATCCTGCATGCTGCTGCTAGACCCACGTCCGGAATTGTCCGTCATGGTCGATATGGTGGAGCATGCCTTCGCTATGTCAGAAGCGTCGAATATGCCGGCCATGATGGAATTGCGTATACGCGCCTGCCATGTACGCGGCAGTTTTATATGCAAAGACAATCGCACCGCGGCCGTCTCAACAAAATCACTCATGACAGAGCCAGCTCCATTTGGCCATGAAAAACGCAAGATAGAACACCGCATACCCGCTGCACGTCAGTACATACTCGATCACAAGCTCAACGAACTACATGCTGGTCAGCATGACTCTGTAGGCATCATCGTTCAAGGTGGTTTAAGCAATGCTTTGCTGCGTTCATTACAGCAGTTTGGCCTGGCGGATGCATTTGGTGAGACGCAGGTACCTCTGTTAATACTGAATGTGACGTATCCCTTAGTGCCCGATCAAGTCGCACACTTTGTAGAAAATAAAAAAGCAGTACTGGTATTAGAAGAAGGCGCACCGGAATACATAGAACAAGAAATCGCGACGCTATTAAACAGGCGTGAATTATCTACGCGGCTGCATGGTAAAGATATGTTGCCTGTTGCAGGTGAACTCACGCCTGAAATCATGATGGGTGGTTTGCAGCAGTTTTTTGCGCGGCATTTGCCGGCGATCGACAGCATAAATGTTAAGGCAGCACTTGATGCGACGGTTGCTCGTAGAAACAGCATGGCCTCCAAGCTTGATCAAACATTACCTGCACGCCCACCAGGTTTTTGTATAGGCTGCCCGGAACGCCCCGTATTTTCAGCATTAAAATTAGCGCAAAAAGATGTAGGTGAAGTTCATATCGCCGCTGACATATGTTGTCATTCGTTTGACCATTTTGGTTTTATTATTTTTATTATTCTTAATCCATTTATATACTCCGAGTTTATCTGGAGATGATACATATGACGTGCCATCATTTCCTTTTTTGACAATATTTTTACAAATATTTT
>JAULVH010000209.1:0-2051 GCA_032111105.1 Burkholderiaceae bacterium
GATAGCACAAAAAAACCACCATTGATGAATCCGCCATCACCCAGTGGTTTTTCTGTAAATCCTGCAACGCCGGAACCTTTCAATCGCAGTGCGCCGTAGCGGCCCGGCGGTTGTACGGCGGTGACGGTTGCCCATTTTCCGTGTCGGGCGTGGAATTCAATTTTGCTCGAGATATCAATATCCGACAGGCCATCGCCATAGGTGAAGCAAAATGCCTCTTCCTCTTTGACGTAGTCTGCTACTCTTTTCAGACGCCCACCTGTTTGCGTGTCATCGCCGGTATCCACCAGCGTCACAGTCCATGGCTCCGCATGGCGCTGGTGAACTTCCATCTGATTATGCTTCATGTCGAAGGTGACATCCGACATGTGTAAGAAATAGTTAGCGAAGTATTCCTTGATAACATAGCCCCTGTAACCGCAACAAATCACAAAATTATTGATTCCGTGTGCAGAATACATTTTCATTATGTGCCATAAAATCGGCTTGCCGCCAATCTCGATCATGGGCTTGGGTTTGAGGTGGGTCTCTTCGGAGATGCGGGTGCCTAGGCCACCAGCAAGGATGACAGCTTTCATTTAATTGCACTCGCATTTAAGGGTTTAAAACGTTTGGCGAAACGAATCTAGTGGTGGAAGTCGGCACTTATAAGGCAAAACCTCACTAACTTATAATTTCATAATTATTTGAAAACATCTACATCTAACAACAAGAGAGGTCGTCCCGCAATTTAGGACATCAGTATAAGTGAACTCGCATCCTGATTGAAGAGGTGGTCCCGCAATTTAGGACACCTGTATAAGTGAACTCGCATCCTGATTGAGGCATCATAAAGGCCTCGTTATCAGGAGTAAAACATGAGCAGACGACCGCGTCGGAACCACTCACCGGCATTTAAGGCTAAAGTGGCCATTGCCGCTCTCAAGGGCGATAAAACGATCAGCGAGCTTGCGCAGCAGTATGACGTGCATGCCAACCAGATTACACAATGGAAAACCCAGTTGCAGGAACAGGCCGCACTGGCTTTCGGAGGCGAAGCTGAGATGGCGCCCCCTGTGGATCTCAAAGCGCTACATGCCAAAATTGGTGAGCTGACGCTGGAGAATGATTTTTTAGAAGGCGCGCTCAACAAAGCGGGGCTGCTGAGCGCAAAAAAATGATTGATCCCGAACATGAGCTGCCAGTGACTCGGCAAGTGGAGCTTTTGGATCTGAGCCGTAGCAGTGTTTACTACCTGCCGCGTCCAATCAGTGACAAAGATTTGGAGTTGATGCGCCTGATTGATCAGTTGCATCTGGAGTATCCGTTTGCCGGTACACGCATGCTGCGCGATATGCTTTGGCACAAAGGTCATTATGTCGGTCGTCGACATGTGCGTACTCTGATGCAGCGCATGGGGATTGAGGCCCTGTACCGCAGACCCAGAACGACCAAGCCGGGTGCAGGGCATCAGATTTACCCCTATCTGCTGCGTGGCATCAGCGTTGACAGACCCAACCAGGCGTGGGCGATGGATATCACCTATATTCCGATGGCCAAGGGTTTTGTCTATCTGGCTGCGGTTGTTGACTGGTTCAGTCGACGCGTATTGTCCTGGCGCGTGTCGATCACTATGACAACCGATTTTTGTCTGGAGGCGCTGCAAGAGGCGTTTGATCTGTTCGGCAAACCGCAGATATTTAACACTGATCAGGGCAGTCAGTTTACCAGCCAGGCGTTCACGCAAGTGCTCAAGGAAAAGAACATTCAGATCAGCATGGACGGCAAAGGTAGTTGGCGCGACAATGTATTTGTCGAGCGACTTTGGCGATCGGTCAAGTATGAGGAAGTGTATCTTCATGCGTATGATTCGGTCTCAGCGGTCAAGGCTGGTCTGAGCAAGTATTTTGATTTTTACAATCACCGACGTCCTCACTCCAAACTGGATCGGATGACGCCGGTACAACACTATGAAAACGCGCTGTCACTACCCATGGCAGCTTAACCAATGGGATGTGGTTCACTTATAGAACGGGTTTGGCTGTCCAAAAAAGCGGGACCACCTCTTTAAG
>JAULVH010000210.1:0-974 GCA_032111105.1 Burkholderiaceae bacterium
TGCAGCCTACCGTCCAACGGAAGATGAATTGGCATGGGCGCGCCGCGTTATGGATGCCGCAGGCTCTGCCGGAGGGGCTGCTGTGCAGGTTGATGGCCGCATGGTAGATAAGCCCGTGTTAATTCGTGCCCAGCGGCTGTTAGCCCAAATACAAAAGTAAGTTATTTAAGCTTTTATACTTTTGAGATGTTGGATTAATTTTGGTTGCTTTTTACGGCAGCAAACATAAAACAAAGTGATCACAAAATCGGCCGCATTTACTCATAGGTCATTCAGCCCATTGCGAGATAATCATGAATCTTTATGCCAAGCTGCAGGCGCGTGCAGCGTCAGGTAAACCTCTGCGTGTGGGCATGATAGGTGCCGGCAAATTTGGCTCTATGTATTTGTCGCAAGTGCCACGTACACCCGGTCTTCATATGGTGGGTATTGCTGATCTTTCACCTGATCGCGCTAAAGCCGCGTTGCGCAATGTGGATTGGAAGGATGACGCATTTTCAGCATCGTCTCTAGAGCAAGCGAATAAAAACGGTAACACCGCCATCATTGATGACGGCATGGCGTTGATTAAATCGCCATATGTCGACATCATTATTGATGCCACCGGCAATCCTGCCGTGGGTATAGCGCATGTGTTGGCCTGCTGTGAGCAGGGCAAACATATCGTGATGGTCAATGTTGAAGCCGATGCGCTTGCTGGCCCCTTACTTAAACGTCGTGCAGATGAAGCCGGCATTATTTACTCACTTGCTTATGGCGATCAGCCTGCCTTGATTTGTGAACTGGTGGACTGGGCGCGCGCCGCTGGTTTTTCTGTGGTGGCCGCAGGCAAGGGCACCAAATATTTGCCTACGTATCATTCATCAACGCCTGATACGGTTTGGCAGCACTATGGCTTAACGGCAGAAGATGCTGCACGTGGCGGCATGAATGCGCAAATGTTTAACAGTTTTTTAGATGGCACCAAAAGTGCG
>JAULVH010000210.1:984-2905 GCA_032111105.1 Burkholderiaceae bacterium
TTGAAATGGCGTCAGTGGCAAATGCCACCGGATTATCTGCGCCGCAGGGCCTGCGTTTTCCTGCAGTGGGCGTCGATGATTTGGCGCGCGTACTGCGACCGGTTGCTGATGGCGGCATATTGGATGTGCGCGGTCAGGTCGAAGTTATTTCTAGCGTAGAGCGCGATACTCGACCCGTGTTTCGCGATTTGCGTTGGGGCGTGTACGTTACCTTCGCTGCCGACAGCGACTACGTCGCTCGCTGCTTTAAAGAATACGGTTTGATTACAGACCCTAGCGGTCAGTATTCATCCATGTACAAACCGTTTCATTTGATCGGCCTTGAATTAGGCATTACCGTTGCATCCATAGGTGTGCGTGCAGAATCTACCGGCGCACCTATCTGCTGGAATGGCGATGTAGTGGCTACCGCCAAACGTGATTTAGCAGCCGGTGAAATATTGGATGGTGAAGGCGGATTTACGGTTTACGGCAAACTCTTACCGGCGAGTGTATCGATCGCTTTGGGTGGCTTGCCCTTAGGCCTTGCGCATGGCGTTAAATTAGTAAAACCCGTTAAGGCCGGTGCGGTAGTAGGTTGGAATGATGTTGCGTACGATGCGCAATCGACTGCAGTAAAATTCCGTCGCGAGATGGAAGCTCTGTTTGGTGCCAAGGCATAAACGTGCAGAGTACGTAAGAGATAAAAAATATCGGCCCACTAGAGGCCGATATTTTTATATAGAGTTTTTCAGCGATTTTTTCAGCGATTTTTTCAGATGCGTCAGAGCGAAGACGATATCGGTTTATCGAGATTAAGGTCTAGCTTGGCGGCGATCTCTCGCATTTCGTCGGGTGATTTTTTGTCACCATACAATTCAACCAAGGCGGTGTAGGCAATCCACTTGGCATCAACCTCGAAAAAATCGCGCAAGCTAGCCCGCGTATCGCTACGACCAAAACCATCGGTACCCAGTGTGACGTAATGCGCGGGTATGTAGGCACGTATGCTTTCAGGTACAGCGCGCACATAGTCTGACACCGCAATCACCGGCGCTTGGTTGCCGGACAATTGCTGCGTAACCCATGCTGGTGGTGTTTCGTGCTGCAGTCGTCGATTACGCTCACTGGCAATGCCGTCACGTGCGAGTTCTGAAAAACTAGTTACGCTCCACACTTCAGTGCGCACTGAAAAAATACCCTCGAGCAGATCGGCTGCTGCCATGGCTTCTTTTAACAATGGACCAGCACCTAACAAACGTACTTGCGGTTGCTCAGATTTAGACACGCAATGCATACCGCGGACTATGCCTTCACGCGCAGATTCTGGCATGCTGGGTTGCGCTTCATTTTCATTTGTGACAGTCACGTAATAAAACACATCTTCATCATTGGTCAGCATGCGACGCATACCGTCATCGACTATCACTGCCAACTCATACGCAAACGCCGGATCATACGAAATACAGTTAGGTATGGTGGCGGCGACCAGATGGCTGCTGCCATCCTGGTGTTGTAATCCTTCACCACCTAATGTCGTACGACCCGAGGTAGCACCAATTAAAAAGCCACGCGCACGTTGATCAGCAGCGGCCCAGATAAGATCGCCTATGCGCTGGAAACCAAACATCGAGTAGTAAATATAAAACGGCAGCATGGGTAAGCCATGTACTGAATAGCTAGTTGCTGCTGCAGTCCATGATGAAATAGCACCGGCTTCGGTAATACCTTCTTCCAGAATTTGTCCGTCTGTGGCTTCCCGGTAATACAAAATAGAACCAATATCTTCGGGTTGATACAACTGACCTTGCGCTGAATAGATACCCACCTGCCGAAATAAATTCGCCATACCAAAAGTGCGCGCTTCATCGGCCACGATAGGCACCACATGTTTACCTAGCTCTGCGTCTTTGAGCAAATTGCCCATCATGCGAACCAAGGC
>JAULVH010000211.1:0-749 GCA_032111105.1 Burkholderiaceae bacterium
GCCTTCGCTAGGATTAAACTTACCCGGACCGTGATACAAAACAGGATCAGCTTCGGCGAGTTTGTAACCCTGCCCTTTTTTAGTCACCACATGCAAGAACTGTGGACCTTCAAGATTTTTAAGATTTTGTAGTGTAGGAATCAGCGATTCAAGATCGTGCCCATCAATAGGGCCTATGTAGTTAAGGCCAAATTCTTCAAACAAAGTCGCTGGTACCAACATGCCCTTGGCATGCTCTTCAAAACGTTTTGCGAGTTCGCGCATGGAAGGCGGCAAAATAGATTTACCCATGCTTTTAGCTGCCGCATAAAATTTTCCAGACATGAGCCGCGCAAGATAACGATTCAGTGCGCCTACAGGCGGTGAGATAGACATGTCGTTATCGTTTAACACCACCAACATTTTGATGTCTTCGTAAACACCCACATTGTTGAGTGCTTCAAATGCCATGCCAGCGGTCATTGCACCATCACCGATGACGGCGATGGAATGACGTTTTTCTTTTTTAGTACGCGCAGCCAAGGCCATGCCTAAGGCAGCGGAAATAGAAGTCGATGAATGCGCCGTACCAAAGGTGTCGTAAACGCTTTCTACGCGACGCGGAAAACCTGACAAGCCATCTTGCTGACGCAAGGAAGCCATACGATCACGACGACCAGTGAGAATTTTATGGGGATAGGTTTGATGTCCTACGTCCCACACGATACGATCTTCGGGTGTATTAAACACATAGTGCAGCGCAATCGTGA
>JAULVH010000211.1:759-14471 GCA_032111105.1 Burkholderiaceae bacterium
CAATCGTGAGCTCAACGGTGCCTAAATTAGACGATAGATGACCACCGGTCTGGGCTACTGATTCGAGCAAATACGTGCGCAGTTCATCGGCCAGCGTAGAGAGCTCTGGACGGGTAAGCGCGCGTACATCCGCGGGGTCGTTAATTTTTTGTAAAATTTTCATAGTGGTTCAGGTTTTTCTTTGCACGATCAGGTCGGCAAGCTCCCTTAATCTCATAGCTGCATCACCAAAGGGCAATAAAGCTTCATGGGCATCCTGCCGCAACTTCTCGGCAAGAGCAAGTGACTCGTTCAACCCCAGTATGGACACATAGGTGGGCTTATTGCTGGCGGCATCTTTGCCCGCTGTTTTTCCTAATGTGGCCGAGTCAGCCGTCGCATCCAGAATATCGTCAACTACTTGAAATGCTAATCCTATGGCTGACGCGTATGCACGCAGTGCTACTTCTTCGGATACAAGCAATGATTTACCTGCTAGTGCGCCCAACATGACTGAGGCCTCTAACAAGGCACCGGTTTTTAAACGATGCATCTGCTCCAGCGCTACACGCGAGAGCGAGATGCCCACGGAACCCAAATCTATCGCCTGACCACCGCACATACCCAATGAACCTGCGGCCCGCGCAAGACGACTAGTCATAGCTACTTTGCGCTGCGCATCTAAGTTACCGCCGGCGATCACTTCAAACGCTTGCGACTGCAATGCATCACCCACCAGTAAAGCAGTGGCTTCATCATATTTTTTATGTACCGTGGGTTTACCGCGCCGCAAATCATCATCGTCCATGCAGGGCATGTCGTCATGCACTAATGAATACGCATGAATCATTTCAACCGCACATGCGGCTCGCTCTATGGCATCTGACGGCGCATCAAACAACTCGCCTGCGGCAAATGTAAGTAAAGGCCGCACCCGCTTACCACCATCGAGTACAGCATAGTGCATCGCCTCATGCAGCGTATGAGGCACCAACGACTTCGCTGGCAAATGAGAAAGAAGCACTGTTTCCATGTGCGACTGTACAGTTTTACACCAAAGGGTGAAATCCTCTCTCATTCGTCGTCGACCTCGTCTTCCTGTTCCGTGGCGAATGGTTTAAGCATATCGCCCTCCAACACCTTGACTTGTCGCTCTACTCGCTCAAGTTGCGCAGCGCAATATTTCACCAGTTCAGAACCACGCTGATAGGCAGCTACCGAGGCTTCCAGGGGTAACTCACCCGATTCCATCTTTGCAACGAGCTGATCGAGCTCGGCCATAGCCTGCTCAAAGGACGTACTGGGTTGTTCAGGGGCAGATTTTTTTGGCATGCATAATTCTCGCGTTCAGATGCGCCTATTTTAGTGCAATCACTTAGAAGTAAACCCGAAAGAAAAATTTTAAGGAGCCGCCGATTTATTCTGAATCTATGGTGAGCCAGCGCAGCCGTGCGGCGCAGGGTCAAATGAATCAAGGAGTTAGCTTAGCGAGATGCTGATTTATTGTGAATTTTATGGCGAGCCAGCTCAGCTGTGCGACGCGGGGCAAAGTAAATCAACGGGTTAGCTTGGTGCATAACTCAAGAAACGTCTCGTTTTTTATTTAATCAGTGCTTCCTTAGCCCTTTGCTCGAGTAACGTCTCACTTTTATTTAAGGCCTACTTCATTAGCGAAACGAAAATACACAAGGTTGTCAAAACAGAACTTCGTATTCGTTCTCACCTCATATTGAATCTGGCGCTACATGGGACTCTATTATCGAATTCTATTTAACAAAAGGGCTCACGCACTGCGTGAAAAACACAGCGACAGACGAATTTTTGAATTTCGACTAGCCAGGCTGTAGATGGCTGATCACTTTACTGTTTGTAATCTTACGCGGCATGCGTATAATCGCCCCTTCGTCCAAAAAATTACTTCTCGATTTACATTTTTTAAAACTAAGTCGATACGTTTTTTGCGGATTATTTCTCTCTTAGGTTGGTGCAAATTAATTTGGGGGTGGGGATGTCCGATCTGGCCAGTCTCTCTAGACTCGCGCGATCAAACGCGCAACTTCCGGTAGGTGTGTATTTTGATGACACGCTACTGAATCAAGAAATACGTCAACTGTTCAAACAGGGCCCGCAGTACATAGGTCATGAGTTGATGATTCCTAATGTAGGTGACTACGCTACTCTTCATTGGGAGAATGACGGTCGCCTGCTCACTCGCGATGCAAACGGCATACAGTTGTTGTCCAACGTATGTCGTCATCGCCAAGCAAAAATGCTCTCCGGTCGCGGCAATTCAAGCAATATAGTATGCCCGCTGCATCGATGGACCTATGATCTTAAAGGCGAATTAATTGGTGCGCCGCACTTCGGTGAAACGCCTTGTCTGAATCTGTCGAGTTATGAACTGCAAAACTGGAATGGTTTGCTTTTCGAGAACAACGGTTTCAAAGTCGCTGACATACTCAACAATCTGGGCGTTACCAAAGATCTCAATTTCGATGGTTACATGCTCGATCATGTTGAAGTGCATGAATGCGACTACAACTGGAAAACATTCATCGAAGTCTATCTCGAGGATTATCACGTTGAACCCTTTCATCCGGGATTAGGCAATTTTGTCGAATGCCGTGATCTGAAATGGGAACTGGGTGAAGGCTATAGCGTGCAGACGGTGGGTGTAAATGCGGCTTTAAAAAAGCCAGGCTCCAGCGTGTATGAAAAATGGCAACAAGAAATAATGCGTTACCGCAGCGGTGAAATTCCTCCCTACGGAGCAATCTGGCTCACGCTTTATCCCAATGTCATGGTGGAGTGGTATCCCCACGTGCTGATTGTTTCTACGTTATGGCCTAAAGGCCCGCAAAAAACCACCAACGTGGTGGAGTTTTACTACCCCGAAGATATCGTTCTGTTTGAGCGCAGCTTTGTAGAAGCAGAGCGTGCTGCTTACATGGAAACCTGCGTTGAAGATGATGAAATCGCCCTGCGCATGGATGCCGGACGTCGCATCCTGGTTGATCGTGGTGTGAATG
This sequence comes from Burkholderiaceae bacterium, assembly GCA_032111105.1. Taxonomy (GTDB): domain Bacteria; phylum Pseudomonadota; class Gammaproteobacteria; order Burkholderiales; family Burkholderiaceae_D; genus Pernthalerella. Next base: position 3,768 of record JAULVH010000211.1, read on the forward strand.
AAGTTGGTCCTTATCAGTCACCCATGGAAGATGGCATGCAGCATTTCCACGAGTGGTATCGCAACAAGATCGCGCTGTGACCTCGCCGTCACGACGCAACTAAGCTGCTGCCAACAGCATGCAGTCTCTCTGGATGCTGTTGGCCAGCTTCGTTTTCTCCCTCATGGGAGTAGGCGTCAAGCTGGCGTCTGTCAATAACTCCACTTCCGAAATAGTCATGTGCCGCGGAGCGGTAGGCATGACCATCATTTACACACTCGTTCGCTTGCGTGGCTACTCACTGCATACAGATTTTCCATGGCATCACGCATGGCGCGGCGTTGTTGGCGTCACTGCACTGTGGATGTGGTTCTATGCCATCGGTCAATTGCCTTTAGCCACGGCGATGACACTCAATTACATGGCACCCATATGGATCGCAAGCATCGTCTTTACGCTAGGCTGGTGGCATAAACAACGTCGTTTCGAGTGGGGCTTAGCCGCGGCCATCGTTACCAGCTTTATCGGCGTGGCCTTACTTCTTAAACCATCGATTCATGCCGAACAATGGTTAGGCGGATTAGTTGCGCTTATCTCTGGATTTTTATCTGCGCTGGCTTACATACAAGTTAAAAAATTAGGCCAGCTAGGTGAGCCTGAATACCGGGTTGTGTTTTATTTTTCTGTAATCGGCATGTTGGGGGGCATGGTCAGTGGCATGTTGGATAGCTACCTCAGCACTGGCGAAATACATCTGCTGCACTCGTTATCGGCCAAAGATTTTTTTCTTTTACTTGCCATCGGCATCTCGGCAACCATTGCACAAATTGCGATGACACGCGCCTACCGTTTAGGTGCCATGCTGGTGACGGCTAACTTGCAATACACCGGCATTATTTTTTCCAGCTTGTGGGGCATACTCATTTGGGGAGATAAACTAGACATCTATGGCTGGCTGGGTATAGCGACCATACTTGTCAGCGGCATCGTCGCAACCTTTTATAATGCCCGCAGCAGCGCTCCCAGAAAAGCAGAGCGCTGATTACACTACGCATAATATGCGATAGCAGATAAAAAATTGGAGACTGTGATGTCCTACACCACACTAATTTCGGCAACCGATTTAAAAACTCAGATAGTGCATCCTGATAGCGTCATACTCGATTGCCGGTCTGAACTTACCGACCCCCGGGCAGGTGCAACTGCCTTTGCAGCAGGACACATACCAGGCGCACAGCATGCGGATGCGGATGTGCATTTATCCGATAAATCTCCCGGTCCACAAGGTGAGTTTCGCGGCAGGCATCCATTGCCATCTAAAGAATCTTTTATAGAACAATTACGTCACTGGGGCATACATACACACACCCAGGTTATCGTTTACGACGCACACGGCGGCATGTTTGCATCACGCGTCTGGTGGATGCTGCGTTGGGTAGGCCACGCCAAGGTTGCGCTGCTTGATGGTGGTCTTGCAGCCTGGCTGGCCGCTGGTGGTGAATTAGTTACTGATCTGCCCACACCAGCGCGCGGCAGCATCGCCCTGCAAGCCTCAATGACTACGGTAGTTTCTGCTGATGATGTGGTCTCCAATTTATCGACCAAAAAATATACCGTGCTTGATGCGCGGGCGGCAGATCGTTTTCGTGGAGAGAATGAAACCATAGACCCCGTTGCAGGCCGTATCCCGGGCGCAAAGAATCGCTGGTTCAAAGATAATTTGCGTGACGATGGTTACTTTAAAACGGCAGAGCAATTACACGCAGAATTTCGGCCACTCATTACGCACCCTAGCGCAACCATACTTCAGTGTGGCTCTGGTATCTCTGCCTGCCACAATGCCTTTGCGATGGAAATAGCCGGACTCAGCGGCGCGGCGGTGTATCCGGGTTCGTGGAGCGAATGGTCAGCCGATGCATCGCGGCCGGTAGCAACGGGCGCTGCATAAATTAATGTAGGTGAAACCGATGCGTAAGCACTAGCACGATGACCACACCCAGACCGATTAATACAAACTGAGGCACAGATTCGCGTAGCGTTGCACGGCGCTGCATCTGTGGCATTAAGTCGCTAACTGCAATGTAAATAAAACCCGACGAAGCGACCACCAGCACATAGGGAATTAAGTGCAAGCCACTACCGAGTGCGTAGTAACCCACCAAGCCACCCACCACGGCCATCAAACTACAAATCAGGTTGTAAACATACGCACGTGTTTTGCTAAGGCCTGCATTCAACAACACTATAAAGTCGCCTATCTCTTGCGGTATTTCATGCGCAATGATGGCTAGTGCGGTGATTACTCCCAGCTTGGGATCAGCTAAGAAAGCTGCTGCAATCAGTATGCCGTCTGTAAAGTTATGCAGACCATCACCAACCAATATCATCCAGCCGGATTTACCAGCTTCATGCGCATCGTGACCGTGTTCATGATCGTGCCCATCGCCTTCGTAGTGATGTGAGTGACGCAGGATCGCAAATTTTTCCAGTAAAAAGAAACCCAGCAAACCCGCTAGCAGCGTTGCAAACAATGCGTGAATGCTGGCATCAGATTCGAATGCTTCAGGCAGCGCATGCAGCAATGATGTCGATAGCATAATGCCTACCGACAGGCTAACCATGCGTTCAACCATCTTCGACAGAAAACTGTACGAAAGAAAAGCAGCCGCAGAAATGCTGATCAAACCACCTATCGTGGTCGCCAGCAAAATATAAGTCAGAGTGGTATCGATTTTAAAATCCTGTTGAATTCAACAAACGTCGCGATTAGAACATAGCCCCAGGTACTCGGGCAATTCGTCGAATGACGCAGTTACCTGTAGTGTCAGGGATAGACTTAATGCGCTTTTTCCCAATTGGGGCCAGTGCCCACATCGGCCACCAGCGGAACCTTCAGCTGTGCCACGCCCGCCATGAGCTCAGGAAGCCTTACCTTGACCATAGCTAGTTCGGCCTCGGGTACTTCCAGCACCAGTTCATCATGCACCTGCATTACCATACGTGAGCCCAGTTGTTCTTTGTCCAGCCAACCCTGTACCGCAATCATAGCCAGCTTGATTAAATCTGCCGCTGTACCCTGCATGGGCGCATTAATCGCCGCGCGTTCTGCTCCCTGACGACGTGGGCCATTGGGTGAATTAATTTCAGGCAGCCACAAACGTCGGCCAAATACGGTTTCTACATAGCCTTGCGACTTGGCTTGCTGGCGCACATCGTCCATGAATTGCTTAACACCTGCAAAGCGAGTGAAGTATTTTTCCATGTACATCTGCGCTGCTGAACGCTCGACACCCAAATTACCCGCCAGACCAAAAACGCTCATGCCGTACATCAAACCAAAATTAATCACCTTGGCGTAGCGACGTTGTTCGCTACTTACCTCGGCCAACGGCACACCAAAAATTTCCGAGGCAGTCGCGCGGTGTATATCTTCGCCGGCAGCAAAGGCCCGCAGCATACCTTCATCACCTGAGAGATGCGCCATGATGCGCAATTCAATTTGCGAATAATCAGCTGACACAATCACATTCCCTGGCGCAGCAATAAAGGCTTCGCGTATACGTCGGCCTTCGGCTGTGCGCACAGGGATATTTTGTAAATTAGGCTCATTTGATGAGAGTCTGCCTGTTACTGCAATAGCCTGACCATAATTGGTGTGCACACGACCCGTCGATGGATTAACCATGCGCGGCAATTTATCGGTATAGGTTGATTTCAGCTTAGAGAGGCTGCGATAGTCCAATAATAATTTGGGTAAGGGATAATCCTCAGATAATTTTTGCAGTACTTCTTCATCGGTCGATGGTGTGCCGCTAGGCGTTTTTTTGACGACGGGAAGCTTGAGTTTTTCAAACAAAATTTCGCCCAATTGTTTGGGGGAATTCAGATTGAATGGCTGCTCTGCTAAAGCATAAGCTTCTTTTTCAAGATCCATTAATTTGATACCCAATTCATTCGATTGAGCTATCAGTAAATCCACATCAATTAACACACCATTGCGCTCTATACGCTGCAGCACCAGCGATGTAGGTATTTCTATTTGCTCATAAATGAAGCGCAGTTTTTCATTGGCTTCTATCTGCGGCCATAACGTCTGATGCAATCGCAAAGTGATATCGGCATCTTCAGCCGCATACTCTGTAGCTGTTTCTATGCTGACTTCATCAAAGCCAATTTGCGAAGCGCCTTTGCCACACACTTGTTCATAGGTGATAGTTTTTTTATCTAACCAGCGCAACGCCAAACTGTCCATATCGTGTGTGCGATGGGATTCGATCACATAGGATTGCAAGAGCGTGTCATGCACCACGCCCTGTAATGCAATACCGTAGTTGGCCAAGATATGACTATCGTATTTCAAATGCTGACCTAGCTTAGGCTTGGATGCGTCTTGTAACCAGGGTTGGAGTTTATCCAACACATATTCACGCGAGAGTTGATCAGGCGCTCCGGGATACCGATGATGCATGGGCACATACGCCGCCTTACCCGGCTCCACACACAAAGACAAACCAACAATTTCAGCGCGCATAGCGTCTAGCGATGTCGTTTCTGTATCAACCGCTGTTAATGGTGCTGCATTGATTATCTTGATCCAGGCGTCTAGCTGCTCTGCGGTAAAGACAGTTTCGTAATGCGTTTCGGTGGGTGATTCAACACGAAACAAATTCGCCTGCTCAGACGGATCCGCTATGGTCTTTGCAGCTTTTGATTCGGTGTTTTTATCGTTACCTAATTCGGTATTTAATTCACGCAGCCAGCTGCGAAATCCCATGCGACTAAAAAAATCGCGCAACTCAGTTCTATCTTCGGGTTTGAACGCTAAGGTTGTTTGTATCGATTCCATTTGTGATTGCAAATCGCAATCACACTTAACCGTTACCAACGTGCGTGCCTGCGGTAGCCAGTCCAACGCGCGACGCAGATTTTCACCGACAACGCCGCCTATGTCTGCCGCGTGGGATATCACACCATCGAGTGAATCAAACTGCGTGAGCCATTTAACGGCTGTTTTGGGTCCTACTTTTTCTACGCCGGGTACGTTATCGACGGTGTCACCCACCAACGCCAGATAATCCACAATACGCTCGGGCGGCACGCCAAATTTTGCAATCACCCCTGCGCGATCCAAGGTCTCGCTACTCATGGTGTTGACTAAGGTGACGTGATCATTCACCAGCTGCGCCAAATCTTTATCGCCCGTTGAGACCACCGTCGACAAACCCTGTGCAGCGGCCTGCACGGCCAGTGTGCCTATCACATCGTCGGCTTCTATCCCTTCTATCATCAGGATAGGCCAGCCCATGGCCCGCACTACTTCATGTATGGGTTCTATCTGCCGCACCAAATCATCCGGCATGGCAGCTCGATGAGCTTTGTATTCAGGATAAAGATCGTCGCGGAAGGTCTTGCCTTTTGCATCAAAGACACAGGCCATGTATGCTGCAGAGTAATCCTGCCTTAAGCGCCGCAGCATGTTGATCATGCCGTAGATTGCGCCCGTAGGAGCACCCTCTGCATTACGCAAATCGGGCATGGCATGAAAAGCCCGGTACAAATAACTCGAACCATCCACCAGCAACAGGGTTTTATTCATATGGAAAGCGACCGGAAACGGGTACCGCGACTGCGGCAATTGACCAACCTGGAACGCGCCACGTCGCGTAAAGCGAGTGAATCGTGGCAAATGTTCACGATTATGGCAGAGTTTATCGATGCCGCCGAACGTCTTTCCGAGATCCGGCCCGCTGTCTCCATCTTCGGATCCGCACGCATACGCCCCGCAGATCCTTACTATGAGTTAGCCGTTGATATCGCGCGACGACTCTCGGATGAGGGCTTTTCTGTGATTTCAGGGGGCGGACCCGGCATCATGGAGGCCGCCAATAAGGGCGCCTACGAGGGCAGCTCACCTTCTATCGGCCTCAATATCGAACTGCCGCACGAGCAAAGCAGCAATACCTGGCAAAACATCTCCCTGTCGTTTAGGCATTTTTTCGCCCGCAAAGTGGCTTTTGTGAAGTACGCCGATGCTTACGTGGTTCTGCCCGGCGGCTTTGGCACGCTCGATGAACTCTCCGAAGTGCTGGTACTGATACAAACCGGTAAAACCAGACATATTCCTGTGGTGCTCGTTGGTACGCCGTTCTGGCAAGGCCTGCTGCAGTGGATCAGAGACACCATGGTTAGCAGCGGCATGGTCGATGCCCAGGATCTGGAACTCATACAAGTGATCGACGATCCCAAAGAGATAGTCGAGGCTATCTTTACCTTTTATGAATCGCGCGACATCGTTCCCGCGGAGACCGAGCATCCGCATCAGTCCTTCCTCTAAGACAAAGCGGAGTGCGCTAACGTGGCCTTTGTTAAAATGCGGTTCATAACAGGCGCGCGTGGCGCTTACGGGAGTTTGATCATGATTCAGCAAACCTACGGCATGAGGTACCTGCGACTGCTTTGCACTGCAGCAGCGCTTGTCATGGCTACGGCCGCGACAGCCGCTCCCGCAGATGAAGCCCGCCTGGAGCCACTGCCTGACGATCCGGCTGTTGCTGTTGCTGTTACTGATGGCACCACCGAGATTACGCAACGGCGCGAGCAAAATGCCATTACCTCAGTTCGCATACGCCGCGGGAATAACACCTATTACATAACACCCACCGAACAAATACCTGCCTCTCAAAGTGGAGCGCGCGCTGCTCAGTGGGAGATTTTCCAGTTTCGTCCGGGACGTTCACGCGATGTTCCGTTCGAAGCGCCACCCACACCCCCCCGCTAATTATCACGCTGCCTACGTGCAGCCTTTATACCGATTGCTATGGCAGTTTTCACTCCGGTCAGCCTGGATGACATCATTCCCTGGGCCGAGCAGTTCCCGGTAGGACAAGTCAGATCACTTGAGGGAATTTCCTCGGGCATCGAAAACAGTAACTTCTTTCTGAGTACTGAGAGCGGCGAGTTCGTGCTTACAATTTTTGAAAAACTCAGTTTTGAACAACTGCCTTTTTATCTGAATCTGATGCGTCATCTTGCCCAGCGCAATGTACGCGTACCCGCGCCGCTGCCTAACAATCAGGGTGAGATTATTAGTCGGCTGCATGGCAAACCCGCTTCTATTGTTAGTCGTCTTACTGGTGCATGGATTCCCACCCCAACGGCCGACCATTGCACCGAGGTCGGCGCTATGCTGGCCAAGATGCATCTGGCTGCAAAGGATTTTCCTCTGTACCAGCCCAATCTGCGTGGGCTAGATTGGTGGCGCGAAACCACGCCTGCGGTACTGCCATTTTTATCTGCCGACAATCAAGCCCTCTTGCGCGATGAAATGCACACGCAAGAGAGTTTTGCTGCTGGTGACAGCTATGCGCGGTTGCCTAAGGGCCCCATACATGCTGATCTGTTTCGCAATAACGTCATGTTCGATGGTAAGAAACTAACCGGCTTTTTTGATTTTTATTTTGCTGGTTGCGATACCTGGCTGTTTGATGTGGCCGTCACTGTGAATGATTGGTGCATTAATCTCAGCACAGGCGAAACAGATAGCCAACGTGTACGCGCACTGCTTGATGCCTATGCCAGCGTCCGACCATTTACAGCCGATGAGCAAGCCGCCTGGCCCGTCATGCTGCGCGCTGCGGCGCTGCGCTTTTGGTTATCACGGCTGTATGATTTTTATTTACCGCGCGAAGCAGAAATGCTGACACCGCACGACCCCACTCACTTTGAAAGACTGCTGCGTCATCGCATTGCGCATCCGGTCGAGGGCTTGATCTAATCATGGAACGCATTCAAACCAGCCAGGGTATCGAATGGATACGAAAAGGCTTTGCCCTGTTTCGCCAACAACCTGCCGAACTCTCCATGCTGTTTTTGTTGTACATGCTGCTGATGTTTACGCTCTCGCTAATACCCATGCTGGGACAACTACTCCCTTTGCTGCTGGTGCCGGTTTTTTCTATGGCCTTCATGCAAGCGTGCGTTCACATCGAAGCCGGCATCAAAGTACGGCCCAAGGTTCTTTTTGCCGCTGTGCGTTCACCCGCACTCGGCACCTTGTTAAGGCTTGGAGTGCTGTATTTGTTGGTGGCTATTGTATGTGTTGCCGCATCGACAGTCATAGACGGTGGCAGTTTCTGGAAGTTGATGTCAGGGCAAATAAGACCAGATGATAAAAGTTTGGAGGTGTCTAACCTGCCGTTGGCTATGATTTTTTCTGCACTACTTTATGTACCATTTTCTATGGCTTTTTGGCACGCCGCCCCGCTGGCGATGTGGCAGGGTATGGGATTGTTTAAAGCAATTTTTTATAGTTTTTTTGCCGTACGCCGCTGCGGCAAAGCCTTTCTGGCCTATGCACTAGGCTGGATCATCATAGGCGTTGCACTACCTGCTGTTATCAGCGCACTCCTTAGCTTGCTTCTCGGCAAGACCGCAGTTACGGTCATGCTGTTAATGCCCCTCTCGGTCATCCTGACCATCGTAATGTACTGCTCCTTCTATCCGACCTACACCCAAGTTTTCGAACGTCCGGAACAAAATTAAGTTTTTTTCCACACATAGTTTCAGCTGGCTTTTTCGGTAAAAAAGCTAATTTTTGTATTTTTTATACAAAAATACTTTGGAAAAATATTCTTATGGAGTAAGGCATGCAATCAATCCACAAAGCGCAGGGAACTGACGGAACAGACTATAAATATCAAGAACCTTCGAAAAATAAAAAGGGAGAAGCAGAAGGATTATTCTATGTAAAGGTAGACAAAAAAACTGGGGAAACAAAATTAAAAAATGCGGATGGACTGATGGGACATTTGATGATGAAATTGCGCGGCTATAACAAAGCACAAGAACGTCAAGTAATCAGCTACCTAAAAGCACAATTTAAAGATGGAGATATTGAAAAGCATACTAAAAACATTGGTAATGGTGATTTATCCAAATTTAAGTCAGACATAACTGTCAGCGCAAAAAACTTTGACATGGCATTTAAAAACCTTGAACAAAGCAAGAGTAATGTTGAATTTGTTGCCAACCTAAAAAAATAATAGCTGCTGAACACAACGAAAATTTTCATCAATCAGTCACTTACCAATTGATGCAACCCATACAAAGCAAGTTAATTAATACAGAGGCTTATCTTCACAACACGACGGTAAGCAATTCTGACTATGTTGTTTTGGGGGATGAAAATCGTGCAGCATCGAAATCCTTAATAAGCAAAGCAAAAAATTTACTCTACACATTGAGCACACCTTTTCGTGCGCTGATACGAGTTGAGTTACACCGGCGCGTTGGGCAGAAAGAAGAAAATTCTGCAGCGTTAAAAAACATAAAATCAACACCTATGCCGCGCCTAAACACCAATGAACGTAAATTGGAATTCTCAAGCCAACCAGGACGAACGTATAAGATCGTTGGAGAGAAAGTGGGCTCTGGAAAACCCTCTGTATTCGACCGTCTTTGGGGATAGGAGATTACGTTGCGACCCGATGCTGCCGCCGCAAGTAAAACACACACCTATCTGTTAGCAGAACCTAGCCTGCCTGATATTTTTTCCGGTCAGGCAAAACTGCTCTACATAAAAAACGACAATCCCTCGTTTGGCCAAAGACTGAAAAATTTTATTTTTAAACCATTAAAAATCGTAACCGCTAAAGCCAGCTTACTCAATGTTTTGAGAGATTCAGCTTTTAAAGATAACGAAGAGGCGAAAAATCTTACTAACCACATCAAAAGCTTGGGATTCTTCGAAGGCGTCAGCACATTTAGAGTAAAAGATTTTTTAGTTGATGCCGCACTTCACGGGTCGCGCCTAGCTTCAGCTTTGGATACAAACAACAATGCTAAAAAATCCTTAGCCGAGTTAACTGACACCGCACTCAGCGAACATTTAAATAATCCCGGCTATATGTACGAGACGCTACAGGAATACGTAGGAAAAACAGCACAAGGGTTGAATGAATTTCATATTTTTCAAGCTGACCCCACAGTTGTATTAAGCGACAAACAGATTGCTAATATCTATGCATTGAACAATCGTATAGCAGTACTCAAGAGTAATCCTGAAAAATCAAAATCTATACCTGCTGAAGTTTTTATAAAATTCTCTGAGATTTATAAAGATTTTTCTGAACGAAACAAAGTTAAAGATTTAACCTTTACCACTTCAAACCTAGTTGATAGGCTGTCTGCTTTAAAAGATCCCCCAACTTCCTTAGTATTCTTCTTATCGTTTTTTGATCCTAAGCTCATAAAATTTGAAGATTCTGCCCATCTACCACTTGCAAAACATTTTGTAGAAAATATTGAAAAATTGAAATCCGATTTAGATGTTTATGGTATTGATAAGACTATGCGCGCCACTTTAAATATCCTAGCTGAGGAGTTCATGGTTCATATAAAAAATCCTAAACAATCTTGGAAGACGGCCGAAGAAGTCATTAAGCTAAACCTAGAGCTTAAAGAAATTAAAAATGATGAAGAAAAATACTGGATTTAGTGTCACCTTATTTCAAGGTTGCAGTTAATTTAAAGTTATAAATTTTCTACTTATTAAAAAAATGGTTATTGCATAGTCGAACTAAATATGAAGTGACGTTACTGATTTAGCTCCTTATTCCTTTAAAGAGCCCTAATCATGAGCCAGCCACTTACTCCCGCAGTCAATCTCACTCCACTAACTTCAACAGCACAAACGGATGCGGTGCTTGTCAACACAACTGATTCAAC
>JAULVH010000212.1:0-2330 GCA_032111105.1 Burkholderiaceae bacterium
TGGTAAAAAAGCCGGGGAGTAATTTGACAGACGTCAGCCTGATGGAATGGGCGCGCACGCAAATGGCGGCCTACAAAGTGCCGCGCAAAGTAAGTTTTACAGATGCGTTGCCAAAATCCGCCACTGGAAAAGTCATGTGGCGTCAATTGCAGGAAGCAGAGCTGTCGCAATGAGCATAGTACTCAGCACACTCAATGCCCGGTTCTCACATGCGTCGTTAGGGCTGCGCTACCTGATGGCCAACATGGGTGAGTTAGAACCTATGACGCAATTACAAGAATTTGTTATAGGTATACGAGCAGCGGATGCAGTTGAAAAACTGTTAGCGCATCAACCTCGCATTATTGGTTTTGGTGTGTACATCTGGAATGTAGACGAGATAACGCATATCGTTGCATTGCTAAAGCGTGTGGCGCCAGAAGTAATCATCGTACTTGGCGGCCCCGAGGTTTCATATGAGTCTGAGGAACAAGACATCGTCAAGCTGGCCGATTATGTCGTAACAGGCTGGGGCGACCTGACCTTTACGCGCTTGTGTGCTGCGCTTATCCACGGCCCTAAACCATTAATGAAAATTCATGCCGGCGAGCAGCCGCCCATGGATCAAATTGCGTTTCCGTATGCGCATTACACGGCACAAGATATTGCACATCGCACGGTGTATATAGAAGCATCACGCGGCTGTCCGTTTAAGTGTGAATTTTGTTTGTCTGCTTTAGATAAAACGGCGTGGCCTTTTCCGCTAGAGGCCTTATTAGCAGAGCTAGAGCAGATGCATGCGCGTGGTGTACGTGTGTTTAAGTTTGTCGACAGAACCTTTAACTTACATATAGCAACGAGCAAACGCATACTTCAATTTTTTCTCGATAAGCTAGCAGCCGATCCAGCGAATCCGGTATTTGCACATTTTGAATTAGTACCCGATCATTTGCCCGAGTCGCTAAAAGAGAGTGTGAAGCTTTTCCCAGAAGGCACGTTGCAGTTTGAAATTGGTATACAAACATTCAACGTGGAAGTGCAGCGTTTAATTAGCCGAAAACAAAATAATGAAAAAGCAATGGAAAATCTGCGATGGCTACGCACGCATTCCAACGCACATTTACATGTTGACTTGATTGCTGGTTTGCCCGGAGAAGATGTAGCAAGCTTTGCGCGAGGGTTTGATCAGTTAGTGTCTCTGAAGCCGCATGAAATTCAAATGGGTATTTTGAAGCGCTTGCGCGGCGCGCCGATTAGCCGGCACACTAAAAACTATGAATTAGTTTTTGATCCTGCGCCGCCGTACACGATTTTATCAACCAACCTCATAGCCTTTACTATGATGCAGCGCTTGCTGCGATTTGCTCGTTACTGGGATTTAGTCGCTAACAGCGGACGCTTCAAATCACTGCTGCCAGAACTTTTAGCAGAAACACCCTTTGCACGATTTCTTGCGCTATCAGATTGGCTTTACGCCAAAACCGATGCAACGCAGAGAATTTCGCCTGAACGGTTAGCTGGATTATTAAATGAGTGGTTACTGTTAAATGGTGCTGAAAGCTTGTGTGAGCCGGCACTAGTGAGCACGGTTACTGCATCCACAACAGCAGCGCTTAGCTCACCGTTGGCTACGCAGCGACAACAACGGCATCAGGCCGCGTTACCTTCGAGGGATGAACGCCAAGCTTCTATCAAGGCCAATGCGGCCTCACTTAACGATGATAAGGGCAACACCCGCGCGCGTTCAAAGATCATTAATGCATAAGCATCCGCCAGTGCATTGACCTCAGGCGAGAGTGCTCGCTCTTCACCTACTGACGGGCGCATGCGGCGCCAGTAGTTGATCGCTTCTTCCAATTCTGTAATCGAGACATCCATAGTGCTATTGTACCGGTACCAGGTACCGGTACGTTTTCGATACCATCAAATGAGGCCAAGTTCCTTGCTGAGCAAATCAGCGCCCGCGGCCAAGGCTTGTAATTTAGCGGCTGCGATTTCGCGTGGCATAGTCACCAAGCCGCAATTTGTGCAGCCTTGCACGTGTTTGACATCCACATACTTAAGCGCGCGGCGCAGCACATCAGCGACTTGCTCGGGTGTTTCTACCGTTGAGGTAGCAACATCAATGGCGCCCACTAAAACATCTTTGCCCTTAAGCATGGCAATGAACTCCATAGGCACGCGCGAGTTTTGGCATTCCAGGCTAACCTGATCGATAGTACTGTTTGCCAGTAGTGGAAACACATGCTCGTATTGACGCCACTCTTCTCCTAAGCCCTGCTTCCATTTGATGTTGGCTTCTATACCGTAGCCATAGCAAATATGCACAGCCGATTTGCAGCTTAAGCCTA
>JAULVH010000212.1:2340-35384 GCA_032111105.1 Burkholderiaceae bacterium
CGAGTGTTTTAACACCCCAGTCACGCACTTCATCAAAAAACACATTAAATGCAGGCTCATCAAATTGCACGATGTCGATGCCTGCAGCGGCTAACTCGAGCGCTTCTTGATTCAGAATTTCAGCGAATGCCCAGGCTAGTTTTTCACGACTTTTGTAATAGTCATCAAACAGCGTATCGATCATCGTCATCGGACCTGGCAGCGTGAACTTGATCGGACCTTTGGTTAATTTGCGCAGTCGTTTTGCATCCTCAACAAAAACCGATCGTGTGCGTACGACTTTATCCACCACGACCGGAACTTCAGCGTCATAGCGATTACGAATACGCACGGTTTTTCTATTAACAAAATCAACGCCGCCCAGATGCTCAATAAACGTCGTGACGAAATGCTGGCGCGTTTGTTCGCCATCGCCTATCACCGTGATTCCAGCGCGCAGCTGGTCATCTACCGCCAATCGCATAGCGTCATTTTTTGCTTGGGCCAGCGCTTCACCTTGCAGCTGCCAAGGGGCCCACAGTTTCTCTGGCTCGGCTAGCCAGGCTGGTTTGGGCAGGCTGCCGGAAATGGCTGTTTTTATGCGTTGACTCATGATGTCTCCAGAAACTATTTATTTATTAGTGAAATCGTATGCAAGCGAGGAATAAATTTAACGCACTCGCTGCTTAAGAAAATTTTCCAGGCGTTGAACACCCAGTTCGAGTTTGTCTAATGAGCTGGCAAAGCACCAGCGTATCGCGCCTTCACCTTCCGGACCAAAGGCACTGCCGGGCGCCAAACCTATACCTGCCTCTGCGACCAATTGTTTGCATAGTGCCAGCGAATCGGTTTCGCCGTTTATTTTGAAAAACAAATACATCGCTCCTTGTGGAAATGGCGCGATGACGCCGGCTTCCCGAAAAAAAGGTCGCGAGAGTTGTTCATACAAATAATTGCGTGCTTGGGTGTAGCGTGCAATGGTGCGTGAAATAATTTCTTCACCGCGCTCTATTGCAACGATGCCTGCGGTTTGTACAAACCCGGGCGCACAAGAAGTGTTGTACTCAATTAGTTTGCCTAAGTCAGCAATCAGTGATTCTGGCGCTTGTATCCAACCTAAACGCCAACCTGTCATTAGCCATGATTTAGAAAAACTGTTGATGGAGATTACGCGCTCATCCGGTTCAGCTAAGTTTAAAAAAGAGGGCGCGCACGCGGGTGCCCCCAATGGCTGATCGTAAACCAGTCGTTCATACACATCATCGGCGATGAGCCAAATACCGTGCTTGCGACAATGAGCTAATACGATTGCTTGTTGATCGGGGCTAATAATCCAGCCCGTAGGATTATTAGGCGAATTAAGTAGTAACGCCTTGGTGTCAGATGTTAATGCATCCAATAACTCGTCAAGATCTAATTCCCAGACAGGATGAGTTGGCTTGGTATTTAATTGCAGCGATACGGTGACAACCTCTGCATTAAGTATCTTGGGTATCTCTACCAGGTTGGGCCACAGTGGCGTGACGATCACAACACGATCGCCAGGATTAAGCAGCAGTTGCGCGGTCAGCATCAGTCCGGAAACGCCGGATGAAGTCAGCGCAATGGTGCTTGCCTGTGTGGGTCGGTGCAGACGTGACGAATACGCAGCTATGGTTTCGCGTAATGCAGGCAGGCCAAAATTTTGGGTATAAAACGTCTCGCCCGCATCTAAGGATAGTTTGGCAGCGTCACGGATGAATTCAGGTGTAACTTCATCAGGCTCGCCAAACCAAAAAGGCAGCACATCGGTGCGACCCATGCCTGCATTTGCAACCTCGCGTATGCGTGAAGCTCGAAGGCTCTGTATTGTTGCGCGAGATTGGGCAGAAAAAGGGCGAGCGCTATTCATCGATAAAAAGTGAAACGTTGTTGACGCTACTTAAGCTGATTTTTTTGCGCTAGCTTTTTTCGCTACGGCCTTTTTTGCAGCTACTTTTTTCGCGGGAGCTTTTTTTGCCACCGCTTTTTTTGCAGCTACCTTTTTTGCCGGGACTTTTTTCGCAGCTGTTTTTTTGGCAGCCGTTGGTGCTGCGTCTGCATCACCATCATCATCGCCAGTTTTGGCTGCCGCAGGTTTGCCTTTGCGGGGTTCGAATTCAAAGCTCACTTTGCCATCCTTACCTTTGGCCAGATACGCTTTGAATGGCCGACGCGTGCGCTGAGATACAAATCCAGGGAGCAGATCGGTACGACCATCATTGAGCAACTTGACCATCTGCTCAGGAAGAATTTCTTGCTGAAGTATGATGCGTCCGCTACGGAAATCGCAGGCTTTGGGACGGGCAGCTGTTTTTTCGCAAACGTAAGCTAAGCCCATTTCATACACGTTGCTGCCACATTTAGGACACGCGCCCAGCACTGTCTGGCCGGTAAAATCAACGGGCTCAGCATTTTCATCATCTTCATTACTCTGGCCAAAATCAAACTCCAGTTTGGAGTTTTGTATTTCTTCATCGCGTGAGATTTTCAGGATGGCTGCAAACGGCCGTCCCATCTTGGAGCGAAAACCTTGTAATGGTCCTATGGTGCGATTCGTCAGGAGCTCTTCGACTTCAGGTACTTCAAACTGACGCCCGCCCGGCGTTTTACTCATGGAGAATTCACATTTAGTACAGGCGAAGCGACGGTAGTTTTCTTTAACGACAGAACCGCAATTGGGGCAGGGTGTTTTTAGTGTGGCGTAGTCACCAGGGATGGTGTCGTTGTCATACTCTTTGGCGCGTTTGACGATGGTTTGCGTCATCTGCGCAATCTCGCGCATGAATTCTTCCCGGCTTATGCCGCCGCGCTCCATTTGCGCGAGTTTAAATTCCCACTCGCCTGTTAGTTCAGGTGCAGTCAGTTCGGAAACACCCAGGCCTCGCAGCAGTGTCATCAACTGAAATGCTTTGGCCGTAGGTATGAGTTCGCGACCTTCGCGTATTAAATATTTTTCATTTATAAGACCTTCGATGGTGGCCGCGCGTGTTGCTGGTGTGCCCAGCCCTTTACCCGCCATGGCGCCACGTAGTTCTTCGTCATCGACTAATTTTCCTGCGCCTTCCATTGCCGAGAGCAACGTGGCCTCGGTATAGCGTGCAGGTGGTTTGGTAACCAGCGCGTTGGCATCAAGCCTGTCAGTCTTAACTTTTTCACCTTTGGCGACAGCCACCAGGGTGCCGGTAGTTTCACCATCTTTAACGGTGGGCTCGGTAGCTTCCTTGCCGTACACAGTTAGCCAGCCTGGTGTCGTAAGAATTTTGCCTTCGGTTTTGAATTGATGCCCTGATACTTCAGTGTATCGGGTGGTTACCAGGTATTCCGCTGCAGGAAAAAATACCGCCATGAAGCGGCGCGCTACTAAATCGTAGAGCTTTTGTTCTGGTTCAGATAAATTTTTAGGCGCTTGCGTCGTGGGGATGATAGCGAAGTGATCGCTAATTTTCGTATTGTCGAATATCCGCTTGTTGGGTTTGATCCAGCCGCTATTAAGAATTTGCGCTGCAAATGGATAGTAATTATTACTTTCGCCTAGCGTATCCATAGTCTGCTTGACGGTATCAATATAGTCTTCAGGCAGATGACGAGAATCGGTACGCGGATAAGTCAGTACTTTGTGACGCTCGTATAGCGCTTGCGCCAACCCGAGTGTGTTTTTAGCCGAGAAACCAAAGCGTGCGTTGGCCTCACGTTGAAGACTAGTCAGATCAAATAACGCCGGTGCCATAGACGTGCTGGGCTTGGATTCTTCGCTGACATTGCCTACCTTGTCGCGACAGGCAGCAACGATAGAATCGGCGGCAGCTTTGCTCCAGAGGCGCTCGGCACGTCGTTCCGGATCGGTTTCTTCTTTCTTAAACTGGGTGTCTAACCAGCGCCCTTCGTAGACGCCGGCAGCGCAGACGAATTCAGCGCGCACTTCCCAGTAGTCGCGCGAGATGAATTGTTTAATTTTTTCTTCACGCTCGACCACGATCGATAGCGTGGGTGTTTGCACGCGTCCTACTGTCGTCAAATAAAAGCCGCCTTCTTTAGAATTGAAGGCGGTCATGGCGCGTGTACCGTTAATACCTATTAGCCAGTCAGCTTCGCTGCGGCAGCGCGCCGCGTCGGCTAAAGGCAGCATTTCACTGTCTTCTCTAAGGTGGGTAAAGGCGTCGCGAATTGCGCCCTGTGTCATGGACTGCAGCCACAGACGTTTAACGGGCTGTTTGGCTTTTGCGTACTGAACAATCAGCCGGAAAATCAACTCGCCTTCGCGACCCGCGTCACAGGCGTTAATTAGTGCACCTACATCTTTGCGCTTAATTAATTTGTTAAGCAGCTTTAGGCGTGATTCAGTCTTTTGTATGGGGTTGAGCGCAAAGTACGGCGGAATCATCGGCAAATTGGCAAACGACCATTTGCCACGTTTGACGTCGTGTTCTTCTGGGGCGGCGATTTCAACCAGATGGCCGACGGCTGACGAAAGCACGTAGTCGTCAGATTCGAAGTACTCATCGTGCTTAGTAAAGCCACCGAGGCTCTTCGCGATGTCGTTCGCGACAGAGGGCTTCTCAGCAATGATGAGTGCTTTGGTCATGTTTTATCCGGATATAGGGGCATTAGTGTGGCTTTTACCTGTTTTGGACGATATTGCCCGAAATGCAGGCAGTGCCAGAACTGGGTACTGGGGCTGACGTTTTGATAACGCCAGCGCCAGTGCGGCCAATGATAAGCGCGTTATCGTCGACTTCGCAAGCAAGCCTTGGGGAGTTTGCAGCGTTAGCCTGGGGTCGCGGCACAAACTGGCATGGCCTTTCATTGCCAATACCGCAATGAAAGGGCCTAGATTACTCGGTGCAAGGGAAGCGGAGCGATACAGATCAACCGTGCGGCGACGGCTTGTAAGCGCGTCAGTGATAAACGGGAGGGCTGGAATCTTCGTCGTCAAAAAAGAGTTCATCGAACATGAGCCCGTCGGGTTCTTTGCCCTGACTCCAGAGCACCATCAGTACGATGACCTTCAACTTGTCCAGTGATATCGGTGATTCATTAACGGCGCAGGCGCGCTCAATAACAATTTCACGTTGCAGCGCATTGATGACGTCGGCTGACTCAAGAAATTCGACAAAGCCGATAGCTGCTGTACCGAGCATTTCGTATTCACGATCTGCGTAAACTCGAAAACCAAATGAAAATGCGGTCTGTCGAGCTTGCTGGCTAAATATCTCGTTGGTGGTTTCGGCGAGGTCAGTCAACCACCCGATTGCTCGCGAGATTTCTTCTTCCTCAAAACCTACTGCCGATAATTTCTTGGCCAGCGCAACCGAGTCTGGACACGCATCTGGTCGGTAATAAGTTTCGTATAAATAGACGAGGACTTCAAACATGAACGTAATGTAGCTGCATCTGAGCTCACGCACAAGCATGAGAGCAAAAAAACTTCAAGAACTATTTATTAATAGGCAGCTTTTCTAGAAATTTCATCCGCTTTTCGCACATTTGCTCTGAAAGTATTGATTAAATAAACACGAGATGATTCTTGAATAAAGGTCTATGCAAATTCCTGGTTTTACTTGATCCCGCATCGCACAGCGGTGCTGACGTGTAAAAAAAATTCAGAATAAATCAGCATCTTCTTATGATTCTTATATTAACAATGGAATAAATTGACAGCATCGCGCTGCGTTGCGCATGGATGCCATCACAATTTTTCGTTGACGAAAAAGCAGCGTGTTAATTGTGTAAAAGTTTAATGTGCTTATTTTGTTTTATTAATGAAGCACTTGATACATCCCACCTGGAAGTCTTTCCAGATGTCCGCTCAGTTCCAGTTCAAGCAATTGCGCTTGTATGGTAGCCATGGACAGTCCTGTACGAAGAACCAATTCATCAGCATTAACGGGGTCATGCCCTGCTGCATCGATGAGTTTATGTGAGGCTGTCGATGCACTGGCGGACGTTGCATCTGTATTCGCATCTGTACTTACATCAGTAGCTGATTGCGCAGGTTTACTCGCCCCATTTGAGTATGGCACATGAATTTCTTCAAGTATGTCTTGTGCAGACTCCACTAATTTTGCGCCCTGCCGTATTAGTTGGTGACATCCTTTTGCCAGCGGTGAATGTATCGAACCAGGAATAGCAAATACATCGCGTCCTTGTTCGAGCGCGCTGCGTGCCGTAATGAGCGAACCCGATTGCGCTGCGGCTTCTACCACTAACACTCCGTGGGACAAGCCACTGATGATGCGATTGCGACGCGGAAAATTAGACGCAATGCCCGGTGTGCCTAAAGGATATTCACTAACCAAGCATCCATGCGCTGCGATTTGATGTGCTAATTCGCGGTGTTTGGCAGGATAGACAAGATCGAGACCTGTGCCTGTAACAGCGATCGTTGAGCCATCGTGTGGTGTGTCGCTTAGTGCGCCCTCATGAGCTGCTGCATCTATGCCTAGCGCCAAACCTGAAACGATAGTTAAACCTGAGCTGCTTAATACCTCGGCAAAGCGGCGAGCGTTTTGAATTCCCTGAACAGTCGCATTACGACTACCCACGATAGCTATCGATTTTCTTGCCAATAATTCGGTGCGGCCCTTAACGTACAAAACAGGCGGTGGATCGGTAATCGTCAGTAGCGTGCTGGGGTAGCTGGCATCAGCAAACGTCAGTACGTGATTTCCAGGTTGATCCGCCCATGCCAGCGTAACGTCGATCTGTGCGCTGATATGTTCACTCGGTGCCGAACAGAGAGTCAGCGCAAGTTTTTCATGAACGCATTTGTGTAAGGATGAAAATCCGGCAGCAAAAATGTGTTCTGGCAAGCCAAAATGACTGAGTAGTTCGCGCGCAGTCTGAGGCCCTATGCCTTCAGTTAGCATCAGTCGTAGCCAGTCAGCCAGACCTTCGGACGGCGTCATGGTGCTTCCATTTCGGGTGAGATGATAGCGTCGCCCACGCTGATGGCATCACGTGCTTGCATAATCATGGCGAGTGCGATTTTTTCTTGTACTTTGTACACCAGTAAAGTTCCTATCGACTGTTTTGCTGGGATAGGCTGATTTGATACAGACTTTTCGTTCGGCCTGATTTTAACGTGTCGCACGATGTTAACTACGCTTCCCGGATCCAGGCCATGTAATGAGCCACGATTAACTACCACCATGTCATGCATTCTGGCCCATCGACCCTCATGCAAGATGGCCACTAATTTGCCATCCGTAATTTTGCCGGGATGAGGGAATATGGCGGAGAGAGTTGTATCGCTCACGGGAACGAGCTTGTCACCTGCGCGCAATTCTCTATACGAGCGAGTTACTTTAAATCGATGAATGAGCGTACCGCTATTTATAAGGCGAACACGCCCTATATTGAGCCCGGCAACGCCTAAGGGTAGTCGTGTATCCGGATCCGCAAGTGGGTAATCCGGCCGAAAGACATCAAAGAGTTCGTTGCTATCCAGATTGCCCTGTACTAAAACAACATCCCCTTTGCCGGCGATCACATGATTATTTTCTATCTCGCTAATAGTGGGCGCGCTGGCCAGGGCATCAGCGCTCACTAGCGGCATTCTGGTCAGCATGGATTGCAGTTTTGCAGACAGCATAGGCAGATGCGGACCACTAATCTGCGAACTACGTATGGTCGGCATTAGATGGGATGAGGCAGTTTCAGTGGGATTATTAACGCCTAGAGTGAGGGTTCCATCCAGGCGATTCAATACGATCAACTGACCCGGATAAATCCAGTGAGGATTGCTAATAAGATTTTGGTTGGGCTTCCAAACGCTAGGCCAGCACCAGGGATTGTTTAAAAATAGAGAGGCAATACCCCACAAGGTGTCGCCTGGTTGCACATGATGCACATCGGGTGCGTTGGCCGCCAATTCACAGGTTGTGGCTGACCATGCGGACTGCATGGGTAAAAAGCCCATTAGTAAAACAGCCAGCTGTACGGCTGTGCTAAACTTTTTCATCCGTTTCTCCTCTGAGTTATGCAGGTAGGCAGCGCAATAGCAGTCGATGCGAATTTTGCGCGCACTAGCTGCCACCTCAGAGCTCTAAACCCTTATTTTTTCTCTTTGTTGTACAAAAGCTGTATGGCGCTCTTATCTATTCTTCGTTACCCCGATCCTCGCTTGCATAAGCTAGCTAAACCCGTCACTGATTTTGATCAGCGGTTGAAGCAGCTGGTTGCCGACATGGCAGAAACTATGTACGAGGCTCCGGGTGTAGGGCTAGCGGCTACGCAGGTGGATGTACACGAACAGATCATAGTCATAGACACGTCGGATACACGTGATGAGTTGCGCGTTTTAATCAATCCCAAGATTGTGTGGGCCAGTGATGATCGCCAGGTATACGAAGAGGGTTGTCTTTCCGTGCCAGGTATTTACGACGGTGTTGAGCGGCCTACGCGTGTGCGCGTGCATTCATACAATGTGGATGGCAGCTCGCATGAGTTTGAAGCCGAAGGCTTGCTCGCTGTGTGTGTTCAGCATGAGATGGATCATCTCAAAGGCACGGTGTTTGTTGAGTACTTGTCTCCTCTAAAGCGTAACCGCATTAAAAGTAAGCTGCTAAAAGAAGAGCGGGAAATGAAAAAAGAACGCTAGGTAAGCATTAAGTAAATAAAAGAAGTGAGTTTGCAGCGTAATTGAAAAAATCAGCAATGTGGTTTGCCTGGCCCGACGTCACCCTGCTGCGCTGGCGCACCAAAAATTCTCACTACATCAGCATTTCATGGCCCCGCGTTCTAGCGTTAATCGCTAGGCCAGGCGCCCAGCCCGCACCTATAATCACCCCATGAAAGTTATTTTTGCTGGTACTCCAGAGTTCGCCGCAGTTGCCCTTGCGCGGCTGCATGAAGCGGGTTTTGAAATTCCATTGGTATTGACTCAGCCCGACCGCCCCGCGGGTCGCGGTATGCAATTGCAGCCTTCGCCTGTAAAGCACTATGCGTTAAAGCACGGCATGCCCGTTGCACAGCCGACGTCACTCAGGCTGGATGGCAAATACCCAGATCAGGCGGCAGCCGCTCACGCGCTGCTTAAATCTACGCCGCATGACGTTATGGTGGTGGCAGCTTATGGTTTGATACTCCCGCCATCGATATTGGCCATACCGCCCTTGGGGTGTTTGAATATCCATGCATCGCTGCTGCCACGCTGGCGTGGCGCGGCACCGATACATCGCGCTATTGAATCGGGCGACAGCGAATCCGGCATTACGATCATGCAAATGGATGAGGGTTTGGACACCGGCCCCATGCTGCTATGGCAACGAGAGCCGATTTCGCAAAGCGATACCACGGGTTCTTTGCACGATAAGCTAGCCGTCATGGGCGGCGATTTAATTGTCGAGGCACTAAAAAAATTACAACAGGGTAGTTTGCCGGCGACACCCCAGCCCGTCGAGGGCGTGACCTATGCAGCGAAAATTTCCAAGCAAGAAGCGGATCTGGATTTTCGCTTGTCAGCAGAAGTATTAGTGCGACGTGTACTAGCCTTCAATCCTTTCCCTGGGGCGGTTGCGCACATACATAACACTTCGTTAAAAATCTGGCAGGCCAGTGCAGTAGCGATGCAGGGAAAACCCGGTGAAATACTCGCGATATCGCCCGATGGTGTGATCGTTGCGTGCGGCACAGGGGCGTTAAAAATAGCGGAGTTACAAAAGCCTGGTGGAAAACGTCTTTCGGCGGCACAATTTATCCAGGGCTTTGCCCTGGCGCCCGGGGAATGCTTCCAGATTACTCTCTGAATTCCCGTATAATTCGTTAGCGCCGATTTGATTAAATCAGTCAAAATCCAGCTTGCGGGCGCCGAGATGCCGACAGGCTCTTACTAAATACTGCTAAAGCGGCGCGTGTACCCGGCTTCGCTTTGCAGGCCGGGTATTTTTATTTGCGCACACCAGATACCAGCTCATGAAACGCGACGCGATCTCTACTACCGAAGCCCAGTTACGGCATTTACTTGCTCAGCGCATCTTAATTCTTGATGGCGCGATGGGTACCATGATTCAACGGTACAAATTAACCGAAGAAGATTATCGCGGGACGCGCTTTGCTGATTTCTCGTTTCCGGGCAAAGAGGTTTTCGTTAAGGGCAATAATGAATTGCTCACACTAACGCAACCGCACATCATTCAAGAGATACACGAGCAGTATCTCGATGCCGGTGCCGATCTGATAGAAACCAACACCTTTGGTGCGACAACGATAGCCCAGGATGATTATCATATGGCGCACTTGGCCTATGAGATGAATCTTGAAGCAGCGCGCATCGCGCGTGCAGCCTGTGATAAATATTCAACACCTGATAAACCGCGCTTTGTAGCTGGCGCACTGGGGCCCACACCAAAAACAGCGTCTATCTCGCCAGACGTTAACGATCCCGGCGCACGCAATGTGAGTTTTGATCAGTTGGTAGCGGCCTACCACGAGCAGGTGCGTGCTTTGGTAGAGGGTGGATCGGATGTGTTGTTAGTAGAAACCGTATTCGACACACTGAACTGCAAAGCAGCACTGTTTGCGATTGATCAGTTTTTTGATGAGACTCATCAAAAGCTGCCCATCATGATTTCCGGTACGGTAACCGATGCGTCGGGTCGCGTATTGTCGGGTCAGACAGTCACAGCATTTTGGAATTCCGTACGCCACGCGCGACCCTTAACGATAGGTCTTAACTGTGCGCTGGGCGCTGCACTCATGCGCCCCTATGCAGAAGAGCTGTCGAAAATTGCTGAAACCTTTGTGTGTATCTACCCGAATGCGGGTTTGCCCAATCCTATGTCGGATACGGGTTTCGATGAAACGCCTGACGTAACGTCGTCGCTATTAAAAGATTTTGCAGAGAGTGAGTTCGTCAATATCGCTGGCGGATGTTGTGGCACCACGCCTGAACATATTAAGGCGATTGCAGACGTTGTAAAGAGCATTCCTCCGCGCACAATACCTACCCATTTGCATCAGATGCGCTTGTCGGGCTTAGAGCCTTACGTGATTGATGAAGATTCGCTATTCGTAAACGTGGGCGAGCGCACGAACGTGACAGGCTCGAAAGCGTTTGCGCGCATGATACTTAATGAGCAGTACGAAGAAGCGCTCGCCGTAGCGCGTCAGCAAGTTGAAAATGGTGCGCAGATTATTGATATCAACATGGATGAAGCCATGTTGGATTCAGTTGCTGCGATGACGCGCTTTTTGAACTTGATTGCTTCAGAGCCCGATATAGCGCGCGTGCCACTCATGATCGATTCGTCTAAATGGACGGTCATCGAGGCGGGTCTGAAATGCGTGCAAGGCAAGGCGATAGTTAATTCGATTTCCATGAAAGAAGGCGAAGAAGAATTTCTGCGCCAGGCCAAGCTGTGCCGTCGTTATGGCGCGGCGGTGATCGTCATGGCCTTTGATGAAAAAGGTCAGGCAGATACGTACGAGCGCAAGATAGAAATTTGTGAGCGTGCTTATCGCTTGCTGACTGAAGACATCGAGTTCCCGCCTGAAGATATTATTTTTGATCCGAATATTTTTGCCGTTGCAACCGGCATAGAAGAACACAATAACTATGCGGTGGACTTCATCGAAGCCACGCGCTGGATACGCGAAAATCTGCCACATGCCAAAGTCAGTGGAGGCGTATCGAATGTGAGCTTTTCATTCCGCGGCAACGACCCAGCGCGCGAAGCGATACATACCGTGTTTTTGTATCACGCCATACGTGCAGGCATGAGCATGGGTATCGTGAATGCAGGCATGGTGGGTGTGTACGATGAGCTTGATCCAGAGTTGCGTGAGCGTGCAGAAGACGTCGTACTGAATCGCCGCGATGATGCGACTGAGCGCATGATTGAATTAGCCGCTACGCTTAAAGCGGGTGATAAAAAAGAAGAACAAAACCTGGTCTGGCGTGAAAATCCTGTTGAAAAACGTCTTTCGCATGCGCTGATTCATGGCATTACGCAATGGATAGTTGAGGACACTGAAGAGGCGCGTCAGGGAGTCGCCGAGCGCGGCGGACGACCTATCCATGTCATTGAAGGCCCATTGATGGATGGCATGAATATCGTGGGCGATTTGTTCGGTCAAGGCAAAATGTTTTTGCCTCAGGTGGTCAAATCTGCTCGCGTCATGAAGCAAGCCGTAGCGCATCTCATCCCTTTCATCGAAGAAGAAAAATTACTCGAAGAGCAGCGCACAGGTCTGGCGGCTAAAGCTAAAGGAAAAATTGTTATTGCTACCGTTAAGGGCGATGTGCATGACATCGGTAAGAACATCGTATCGGTGGTTTTGCAGTGTAATAATTTTGACGTGGTGAACATGGGCGTGATGGTGCCGTGTTCAGAAATTTTGGCAAAAGCTAAAGAAGAAAACGCCGACATCATAGGCTTGTCCGGCTTGATTACGCCCTCGCTGGAAGAAATGGCGCATGTGGCCAAAGAAATGCAGCGTGACCCGTATTTCCGCGATTTGAAAATGCCGTTGTTAATCGGTGGTGCGACGACTAGTCGCGCACATACTGCGGTGAAAATTGCGCCCAACTATGACGGGCCTGTTGTGTACGTGGCGGATGCCTCACGGTCTGTGTCGGTTGCGCAATCATTGCTAACACCAGAGTCGCGGGACAACTACATTAGCGAGATTGCGGCCGATTATGTTCGTATTCGTGATCAGCACGCAGGAAAAAAAGCGCTACCTATGTTGTCTCTGCAGGCGGCACGAAAAAATAAAATGAACGTGTCTTTTCAAGGCGCGCACGCACCGCACAAACCTAAATTTATAGGGCGGCGGCATTTTAGAAATGTTGATCTTGCCTTGCTCGCCAACTACATCGATTGGGGTCCGTTTTTCCAGACCTGGGATTTGGCTGGTCCGTTCCCGGCAATTTTGACTGATCCGGTAGTGGGCGAATCCGCCAGCAATGTGTATGGCGAAGCTCAGGCCATGCTGAAAAAAATTATCGATGGTCGTTGGTTGACCGCTAATGGTGTGGTGGCTATTTTGCCAGCCAACACAGTGGGTGATGATGACATCGAAGTGTATACCGACGAAACCAAAACAGAAGTAGCCTTTACGTATTACGGCTTGCGGCAGCAAACTGAAAAGCCGGTCATTCAGGGTGTAGCCAGACCGAATCAGTGCTTAGCAGATTTCATCGCACCCAAATCCTCAGGCATTACAGATTACCTGGGTATGTTTGCGGTTACTTCAGGTCTTGGTATAGAAAAACACGAGAAGCGTTTTGAAGATGCCAATGATGATTATTCATCCATCATGCTCAAAGCATTAGCCGATCGCTTTGCTGAAGCGTTTGCCGAATATTTGCACGAACGTATACGCAAAGATTTATGGGGCTATGCCAGTGACGAAAAACTGGGAACGGCCGAATTGCTTGCTGAGAGTTATAGCGGCATACGTCCTGCGCCTGGCTATCCTGCATGTCCCGAGCACACAGTAAAGCAAGACGTATTTCGGATTCTTGAGTGCGAAGATATAGGCATGAGTCTGACTGAATCATATGCCATGTTCCCAGGAGCGTCGGTATCAGGTTTTTATTTTGGCCATCCTGAATCGAAATATTTCAGTGTTGGAAAAATAGGTGCGGATCAACTTACCGATATGGCTAAGCGCCGCGGTGTTAGCGCAGAGCAGCTGCAGAGTTGGCTTGCGCCTAATTTGTGATGCCAGTGAATTAAATTACTGGCTGACCATCGACAAACACTTTCATTTCGCCTGCACTAAAGGGATGCCACGTTTCATTCGTGGTGAGTGGTTCAGTCACTATGATGGCCACTCTGTCGTTTGGTGTAGTCACTTCAGAAAAATCAACACTCATATCCTCATCAGACAGCTTGGCCTGAGCAAACGGATATTTTCGTACGATGTAGTGCAAGCGGGTAGAGCAGTGCACATACAATGCCGCTCCATCAGAGAGCATCATGTTAAACACACCATGTGCTGCAATCTCAGAAGTAAGTTCACGTAGCACCACTGTCAGTTCTGATTGCGATGGTGGCGCATCGCCAAATCGATTTCTTAACTCTTGCAGAATGTAGCAAAACGCACGTTCGCTATCGGTCGTGCCTACAGGACGAAATGCGCCAATTATTGCGGGAGAAAATTCTTTCAGATCGCCATTGTGAGCAAACACCCAATAACGTCCCCACAGTTCGCGTATGAAGGGGTGGCAGTTTTCAAGGGCGACATGGCCTTGAGTCGCTTTGCGTATATGGGATATGACGTTGGTTGATTTAATCGGATACTGTTTGATTAGCTCTGCAACGGGCGAGGCAATAGCTGGTTCATGATCGACAAACAGCCGCACTCCGGCGCCCTCAAAAAAAGCGATACCCCAGCCATCTTTGTGTTCGTCCGTGCCGCCACCTCGTGTTGCAAAGCCTGTAAAGCTAAACACGATGTCGGTTGGTGTATTGCAGTTCATGCCAAGTAGTTGGCACATGATGAGTTTCTAGTAAAAGTGGCTGAGCACTAACGGTAACACGAAAAATTTATCAGGACTTCAGATGTTGCCTGTAACAGGTAATGTTAACTGGCAGCGCCAGAGTGCATGACCTGAGGCGAGGTATTTTTCTTCAAAGGGCGTTAAGAGCTCAGTGGTCGGAAGATACTGTTCACATTGTGCAGCCACGCCTGTTAGCGCGGTGACTGCGGTTACAAATTCATCTATATAAATTTTCCAATTGCTGCGACATTCAATCTGGCCGCCCAGAGCGAGAAAAGATGGGAATATAGGATGCGCATGCCAACGACGCGACAGATGATGTTTTTTCGGCCAGGGGTTGGGGTAGAGCAGATAGTGGTGTGAAGGATAAATGGCAGACTCGCGTAAGAGTCGCCAAAAATCTACTAAGTCTGCTCGTACAGTGATGTAGTTGTCGGGGATATCACCAGACCAATTAACCTGGCGCGACAATCTATCGAATGATTGATCTATGCCGATAATGAAATGATTTGGATATAGCAGTGCGAGTCGTCGAGTCGAGAGGCCAACACCACAACCGGCATCGATGATCAGATCAGATGGTTTAGAATTATTCCAGGCGGTTACTGCACTATCGAAGGCGAAGCGGCTGCTGTTGGCTATCGGCTTTTGATAATCAGACGTAGCTCGCCGCTGAAGTACGTCATGCAGCTGATCGTGAATGCCCGTTTGATTACTGGTGATAAACCGAGAATTACGGTGCATTCACGAACTGACTATCAGATGGTTATCGCTTAATGAAGCACAACGGGTTGCGCCATGAGCGATCCGTAGGTATCTAAGAATTCATCGAACTCTTCCATGCTGGGTGCTGTGGCGATCAGATCACGCACGTGTTGTCTGAACGTTTCTGCCAGCGGTCCAGCGATGAAGATTTCGCGTTGCGCTGGTTTGTCGAGAATTTCATAGCCACCGAAACGCATGGCTTCTTGTCCTGCTTCGGCGCCAAACTCAAGCACGCTGTACTGCTCGCTGTTGTAGATCAGATTCATGCCGGCTCCTTGGAGTAGATACTATGTAATCCAACATGGTGCTGCAAAACGACATTTCAAGAGGTACTGCAAATGACGTACCTAATTTACTTTGTAACTCCGCAATCAAGATCAATTCCCAAGTTCAGCCTACCGCAATATTGATCTTCCTGCAAAAAGTCTCTGATTGATATGAGGTGTGCAGAGTTCGCTAAGCTCAAAAATACCTGATCTGGGTTTTCTTTAAGTGCACGGTTTAGCATCACGCGCATGGTCAGTTTGCCTGTGCAGCAGGGGCATCCCGGGGCCATACGCACTACTTTTAATGATTCAAGCGGGTCGAGTGATGCGTGATTGACTGCCATGCCTTCTAACAAAGCTATTGTAAAAAGCTCAGGATTAACCTGCGTTTTAATCGCCTGCTCGCGCACGGTCTGATTTGCACCGTAGACTAAACGCAGGAGAGTCATCCGGTTTTCTTTGCTGCTTTATTGGACTCCACACCGAGCTGCTTGAGTTTTCTGTAGAGGTGAGTACGTTCTAGTCCCGTGCGTTCGGCCACACGTGTCATGCTGCCACCTTCACGGATTAAGTGATGTTCAAAGTAAGCGCGTTCAAACGCATCGCGGGCCTCGCGCAGAGGTAATTCAAACGATACCCGGAACTCATTATCAGGTGGAAGATAGTGATTTGCTGATGACAGAGTTGGCGTGTAGGCATGACCATTAAAAGAACTTGCGGAAAGTGCTACGGGCGCTTTATCGGGAACTCCGTTTGTGCGTCCATTTGCATTGATCATCGTTCCTCGGGCCGGCTCCGGAGCGCGCGACAAACCTTGCTGCACAGTGCGCAATAGTTTTTGTAAGGAGATAGGCTTCTCCAGAAAATTCATCGCGCCTATACGTGTTGCTTCAACGGCAGTATCTATGGTGGCATGACCGGACATCATGATCACGGGCATGGTTAGCAGGCCATCGCGTTGCCACTCTTTGAGGAGCGTGACGCCATCAATGTCGGGCATCCAAATATCCAGAAGGACCAGATCAGGTGAGCTCGACAGACGAAGCTCGCGCGCCTGAAGAGCGTCCTCGGCGGTGGTGACCACATGGCCTTCATCGCCAAGGATTTCCGAGAGTAATTCCCGGATACCCATTTCATCATCAACTACCAGAATGTTCGCCATATTTGCCTCTTTATCTCTATCCGATAGAATCGCACGGAAATTGTATTTTTTGCAATTAATAATGTCAAATAATTAAATACTCGCCAGGCGAAGTAATAGCAGCGAAACCCGCGCACCTGCCCCGTCTTTGCGATTTTGCAGCTCTATACGACCGCCATGCTCCTCCACAATTTTCTTAACCACGGGCAATCCCAGCCCGGTACCCCGGGGTTTGGAGGTCACATACGGTTCAAATGCTCTGGCCATCACTTTGGAGTCAAAGCCCGGGCCGTTATCGTTAATGGAAAGGCTGACCGCCGTTCGTGTAGCCCCATCGGCGTCGCTGTAGTGAATAGCCTCGGTGCGAACCTCAATCTGTGTAGCGCGCTGGCCTTTCAACTCGGCGGTTGCGTCCTGAGCATTTTGCAAAAGGTTGTGCAGCACCTGCCGTAGCTGAGTGGCATCACCCATAATTTTCGGAAGATTCGCATCCAGGTGGGTAATCAGTTGGTCATTGCTGCGTAATCCCGCATAAAGCTCAAGAATCTCGGTAATCAAATTATTCAGGTCTAGGGGCTTTAGAACCGGAGGAGGTGTTTTAGCGTAATCGCGGAAATTGTCGACCATCTGCTGCATAGCCACGACTTGATTAACGATGGTGTTGGTGCCGCGCTCGAGTAAGGCCGCATCGTCGCCAGTGAGCTTGGTTTGTAGCTTCATCATCAGGCGTTCAGCCGACAGTTGTATCGGCGTCAGTGGATTTTTAATTTCATGAGCCAGACGTCTGGCGACCTCTGCCCAAGCCGTTGATCGCTGCCCGGAAATCAGGTCAGAGATATCATCAAAAACCACTACATGGCCTAGCCCCACGCCCACAGGTAAACGTGCACCGCGAGCGAGCAGGGTGATTTCTGTATCCACATTTTGACCTAGTAATCGCCGCGGAATTTCTATCTGACGCTGCCAGTGCTGGGTCAGTGAATCGCTGTCGGTCATTGCTGAATGAGCGCTTTGCCCAGAAAAAGCAAGAATGATGGGTTCGCTAAACGCCGACAAACTTTCTATGGCCGCAAACGGTATACCCAGGAAAGGTCGTAAGTCTTGATGAAGAATGGTTTCAGCAGAGGCATTAAAGGTGACTACGCGTAGCTGATCATCCAAGACCATCACGCCAGCGGACATATTCGCCAACACCGACTCGAGATAGGCTTTTGCGTCTTCAACGGCTTTGCGATTAAGCTCAACAGCCTGACGTGCCTCGGCTAGCTGTGAGGTCATCATGTTGAATGACTTAGTCAAGGTTCCCAATTCGTCAGAGCTTGCAGCGATGGGGCGAGGTGAGAGGTCACCCTCGGCGACCGCCTTCGTTCCTTCGGCCAGCAATAACAAGGGTTGCGCCAAATCCGTGGCTAATAAAAATGCACTCACCATGGCAGCGAACACTGCTAATAGCAGTGTGAGCGTGAGTGTGATTAAGTAAAAATTTCGTAACCCAGCGCGTGCTAAGGAGCGTTCCTGGTATTCGCCGTAGGCGATTTGTAGTGCTTCTGCGTTGGCACTCAATTGCTCCGGCACGGCTTGTGTGATTTGCAAATAACGCGGCTGACTGTTGAGTGAGATAAGCGAACCATCGCCTTGAATGGCAACCAGCACTCTCAACCTGAGACCACTTCTTATGGCGGCAGCGGACGTACGTGATGTCTGGTCTGATGATGCGACAGTCCCCTCTGGCCCGCCTTCAATTAATCCATAGCCACCCATAGCCCGTGCGCGTGAAATCATCGTTGTCGTCGGCATGTCGGGTACAAGATTGGACAAAGTACTCGAGGTGCTGGCGATTAATTGACCTGATCCGGTAACGACGATGGCGTCATTGAGTTGATTGCGTTCTATGGTGCGGGCTAGTTGCGCTGCCAGCATCGAGTCTGACATTTCAGAAAGTTCAGCGGCGACCACACGCGTTTTTTGGCGTAGATCTTTAAGAGATGCATCCAGAGCGCTGCGGCCTAGTGTTAAGCCAGACTCAAGAGCAGTTTCTACCTTGACGTTGAACCAAGACTCTATCGAGCGCGAAACAAATTGAACGGAGACTAAATAAATTACCAAGCCAGGTAAAACACCTATTAAGGTGAACATTAATACCAGACGCGTCATTAGCCGCGATCCAAAACGATTTCGGCGATAGCGACTAATCAAGCGAGCTAAAAGAAACAGCACCAAAACAAAGAGTGCTGAACCAACCAGTACGTTGGCGCCTACTATCCATGAATAGTAAGTTTCAAACAAAAGCGTGTTGTCGCTAACGGTCGCCAACAAAAAGAGCAGCAAGCTGACCGTAAACGCGGCAGCAATCAGCAGATAGCGAAGCGCGCGTGTCACTTGTTCTCCGTCTTATAGTTAAAGCGCGTCCAGCCGGATGACATGCGCCAATCACCGCTGCCTAGTGCGTTAACTTGTATGAGTTTGGGAAGCTGCGATACGTCTAAGCTAAATTGAATTGCCACCGTATAACTTGCATCGGGCTTGAGTGCGCCAGTCTCAGCAACGAGCCAGCGACCAGGGTGTCGCAGTAAGGCGAGCAAATCATCGAATCGTGAAAAACTTCTGTATAAACTTCCATCGACTGAAGCTCGGTACTGGCGCGTAAGAACGTTGTATGAAACGCGGATGTTGCGACTGGTTTTTATGGCGACATCATCAAGCCAATACCAGCGCGGCTTGGATACTTCGAGTTGGAGTTTGAAATGCAGTGGTATGCCGCGCGAGAGCGCATCTTCTAGCGCATGCGTCAGATCAACCGAGTAGTTAGTTGAGAGCGTATAACCTTCGTCAGTTGCTTCGAAGGTGGCGTCGATAAATTCTATGCCCTCTGCAGCCAATGCAGGCAGGGTGGCCGTCATGCAAAGTGCTACCAGCCAGAATCCGGAGAAAATTTTTCGGATCCCAAACCAGAAACGGCGAGCGGCATGACATCGATGTGAAGGTGACACTAGCCTAAAAAATCCCACGTATTCTTACCTTACACTTTGTGCCGGAACGGATAGCTGCCGGTGAGTGGTAAAAAAACCACGCTCTAAGAACCCCGGCGATAGTATCAAAACAAGGGCTTTTGGAGTAGTGCAAAAAATAAGCCGTCCTGATCGAGACTTGAGGATGCCGTTGGCAGCAGTTGCCCAGGGGCTGGCAACCGCACATGCGCATGGCGGCGGCAGAAAGCCTCAGCTTGCCGCTCGGATTCTTCGGGCCAGATAGAACACGTAACCAATAGCATCAATCCCCCGGGCCGCAGCATAGACCAGAGGTTATTCAGAATATCGGCCGCTAGTCGCGCCAATGCTGCAGAATCCTCGGGTCGTCTAAGCCAGCGTATGTCCGGATGGCGTCGCACTATGCCTGAAGCGGTGCAAGGCACATCAGCCAGAATTCGGTCAAATAACTGCCCATCCCACCAATCCTTGCGTCGTGCATCACCGCACAGGAGTTCTGCTTCGAAATCAAGCCGCTCCAGATTTTCTTCTACACGCTTTAGCCGGGCTTGGTCATTATCTAGCGCTAAAAGTCGTATATCCTCTAGCTCAAGTAAGTGCACGCTTTTCCCGCCCGGTGCCGCGCAAGCATCCAAAACCCGCATGCCTGGTTCCAGCTGCATTAAGGGTGCGGCCAATTGAGCCGCGGCGTCCTGCACCGAAACCCAACCCTCCAGAAAGCCTGGAATTTCAGACACGGGCGTGGGTTGAGCCAGTCGTACCGCACTAGGGCCTATCTGCGTTGCCTCGACCTGGTGCTGCGACAAAAGATCAAGATAGTCTTGAACACTACCTTTAAGCCGGTTGACTCTCAGCGTAAGCGGCGGGCGTTGATTACCTACGTTGAGAATTTCTTCCCACACCTCAGGCCACGCTGCACGGGCTTTGTCTATCCACCATTGTGGATAATTAAATCGCGCTTCATCAGATGCCTGCGCGGTAGCCAGCAACCTGTCTCGCTCGCGCAGAAAGCGCCGCAAGACCGCATTGACCACGCCTTTTGCGCGGGTTAGTTCAGGATCTGCGGCGCAGGCTGATACGGCCTGATCCACTACAGTATGGTCGGCATACGGCTGGGTAGTGTCGGCCAATAATCCTAAACTAATGCACAAGAGTGAACCTAATCGTTCGGGTGATGGCGGTGAATCCAATAGCAAACCCATTAAGGCGTGACTTTGCCCCCAGCTTCGCATGCTGCGATAACAAAGATCTTGTATGGCTCCACGCGCCTGCGGCGTTGCTTGCAAGGCCGCAAACGTAGTGTTGAGCGCTTGGGGTAATGAGGTACCTGCACTAACTTTCTCTAACGCACGTGCAGCGCCATCGAGTGCGAACGCCAATGAATCAGGGACTAATTTCATGGTGCAACCTTGGCGGGCAAGTCCTCCAACCACGCCCCCACATCAGCAAACACAACAGTGGAGTTGAATTCGTTAAACAGCTCGTGGTAAAAATTTTCGTAAGTATGTAAGCGTAAAAAGTTTTCCGGACAGGCGTGTGCAAATTTCAGGCTGCCCGACGAATCAACGAGTTTGTCGTTGCCAGCTACGAG
Source organism: Burkholderiaceae bacterium (assembly GCA_032111105.1). Classification (GTDB taxonomy): domain Bacteria; phylum Pseudomonadota; class Gammaproteobacteria; order Burkholderiales; family Burkholderiaceae_D; genus Pernthalerella. The sequence goes on from JAULVH010000212.1 coordinate 23,540, forward strand.
TAGCACCGCAGGCAGGTTAAGCGTAGCAGCGTGTGCATAAACATCAGCCATAGCATCGAGCATGGAATTAAGTAATCGAGCGCTGATGCGGCCATGGACTAACTCGTCGTTACGATACGATGCAACGACTTTAGGATCGTGCGACAGGTGGGTGGTTTTTAATCCGTTGGAAAGTGTGAGCCCAGGTGCTATAGAACTCAGCACTTTTAGCAGAGCACGTTGAACAAAATTCATTTTTATCGCGAGTGCGGGTGCTGATAAAACAAGACCATCCAAAGTACACGCTCCGGACAACGCGACCTTTGCAGCAAACAAGCCTCCCATGCTATGTCCCAGCAATAAATGCCGCGATACCGATGCCGGGCAGTTAGTTTGCCAGTGCCCTATGACTGCAAGCGCATCATCGACCAATGCATTTTGATGAGGAATATCACCACGCTCACCCTGGGATTTTCCATGGCCGCGATGATCATAGGAGCGTACCGCAAAGCCACGGGCACAAAAATAGTCAGCGACATGCGCATAACGACCGCTATGTTCGCCTAGGCCATGCATGAAGACTATGCTTGAGTGAGCGGCGCCCGCAGGAAAATAATCTGCGCAGTGCAGCCGCGTGCCATCCTGCATGATCAGCGTTGAAAACTGGGCCTTAGCCATTACACGCCCCACATCACGAATGTTTTTTCTTTACTGGCAGCGCGCATCATTTCAAGCAGAGGAAAGGCGCGAGCGCCGAAGCTAACTTTTTTACCCGAGTCGATATCCTCACTGTTGTCGTTAGAGTCGGCTTGGTCTTGATCGTAATCGCTGGCAACAGGCATGCGCTTACTCTGAGCGATTTCATTTTCTAGTGTTGCGATAGCAGCAGGAATTTCCTCTTTTGTGATAACGCCTTGGTCCAGCTCTTTTTTTAAAATATCCAGCAGAGGCTTTGCGTGTGTTTTGTACATGAGTACATCGGCAGCCGCACTCGATTTAAAGGTAATCAACATAAACGTCTCGATAGAAAAATGAATAGTATTTCAGCAGTATGCGCTATCGATGGAGTGATTTCTCAAGCACTACTCGCTGTTTTAACTAGAGGATCAAATCGTGCCTTGCTAAGCACAAACTGTATGAGCGCCAACAATTGCACCGCCAGGTAAACCGCCCAAGCTAGTCGCATGGCAGGGGAGTAATCCCAGCCATAGTCAACAAAAACATCAATCAACAAACCTAAGCCCCATTGAACGCTGAAGGCACCAATAAACAGGGTGAGATTGTAGGCACTGTTGACCTGTCCGACTTGGGTGGATGGAAAGGACAAGCTGACATGTGTTTGCGCCAGCGTCGATACGGTCACTAATAATGAAAAAGGTATCCAAAGTAACCAAGCCCAATCGTAGGGCAGCAGCAGCATGGAAAGCTGTAGCGCGATAGATAAACCTAATCCTATACCCACAACTTTCAACGCGGGCCAGCCAGGCTTGTCGCTATAAGAAACGCGCCGTGGTGCCCACCATGACAACATCACATACGACAGCATCAGACAAAAATTAAAAGCAAACAGTGCCTGCGATGTTTGTGTTGCGGATAAACCCAGCACACGCATCATCCACGGACCCGCCCACAAGGTCTGGACCGCCATGAAGCCGCCTTGATGCACGCCACCCAACAAGGCCATGCGCCGAAAATAAGGATGGCTAAATATCTGTCGATACGAAAGCGAATCGGAAGCTGAGCCGCGATGTATGGTCTGCGCCATGTGCTCATGTTCGACCTTGCGCAATTGGAAGAACACGAGTGTGGCCGCCATGATGACCAGCGCACACATCACCCAGAAGACGCCGCGCCAGCCTATCACCGGTAGGGCAGCGGCAACGGGTACCGTTGTTGACAGTGCGCCTGCCGTACCAAACACAAGCATCCAACTAGCGAGTTGGCTTTGGCGTTCTGGTGCGTACCAGCTGCGATAGGCTTTGAGTGGCGCCATCAAGCAGGCAGAGACACCCACGCCTATCAGCGCGCGACCTATCCATAAGCCTGTCAGCGTAGAGCTAGTGGCAAACAGAGCCACGCCTGCCGCCGCAAACAGCAGCAAGGCCGATTCTGTGCGGCGAGGTCCATGTTTATCCAGCCACAAACCTAGTGGCAGCTGTAGGCACGCAAAGCCCAAGAAGTACGCTGACGATAACAAACCTAAATCAGCGTTAGACAACTGCAGATCGGTAACCAGATCGGGTGCGATAACGGCGTTGATTGCACGAAAAGCGTACGAAAGAAAATACGCTGCTGCAAAAACCAGAACAACGTGCAGGCCAGCTTTGCCTTCAAGGTAAGTGCGTGTATCCGGCATTAGCGCGCACTAAAGGAGGATAAAAACGTATCGGCAATGTCGTCAGTCAGTTTTTCCGGCGGCCCTAAAGCGATGACCTGAAAAACATAGTGATCACGCACGCCAAAGCGAGCGAACAAACTGAGTTTGCGGCCAGACGTTGTGGCACCTAGTGCTCGTATTTCCGTCATCACCGTGCCGTCTTTTAGCGGGATGTTTTTTTGCTGAGTAATTTCGCCATGTATATTTTGCAGCATGGCTTTTTGCAGCGCGAGTAGCGCGGCATTACGTTGAGCGTCGTTGTCAATCTTGGCGCTGGCAACAGCAAAATTGATATCGTCGGTTTCGGCCGCCGTCATGCTCATCGTCAGCGTCTGACCATCCAGAGTGATGTCACGCGTATGGCTGCTGGGTTTTGCTGGCAACAGCACGATATAAGACGGATCGATACCCTGTACTTCGCGCCAGTTGAAATTCGGGCTGCAAGCAGCACTCGCTATGGCGATAGCCGCAACTACGCCGATCAATAAGGATTTATTCGCAAACATGACGCGGATAGTAACAGTTGCGTGTGCAAATATGCTGTCAACTACTGAGGGCAGGCGATAGCCTAAATCAGCTTTGAGTACTCAATGCGCGCCGGTATTGGATAGCCTCGGCTACATGTCCTGCGGTGATGCAGTCCTCGTGGGCCAGATCGGCGATGGTGCGCGCTAATTTCAAAACTCTGTGATAAGCGCGCGCCGACCACTGCAGCTTGTTCATGGCCGAGCGTAAAAGACTCTCAGCATCGGCGGCAGGTGCGCAAAAACGGTCGATTTCTTTTATTGATAATTGCGTATTATTTTTTTGTTGTCGCGCGTGTTGTCGGGCGCGGGCATGGCTTACTCGCTCAGCAATTAAGACAGACGGTTCGCCAATTTCTGAGCGCAAGATATCGTCTGTTGATAAGGCAGCCACAGGCACCAGCATATCGATACGATCTAACAGCGGACCAGAAATTTTCCCCTGGTAGCGCGCGATGCTATCGGGTGTGCAACGACACGTGCGTTTCGCATCCCCCAAATAACCGCAGGGACAAGGATTCATAGCGGCGATCAGTTGAAAATGGCAAGGGAAAAGTGATTGCCGTGCAGCGCGCGAGATTGTGATGTGGCCGGACTCCAAAGGCTCGCGCAATACCTCCAGCACCTTGCGATCAAATTCGGGCAGCTCATCGAGAAACAATACGCCGTGATTGGCGAGTGAAATTTCACCGGGTCGCGGCTGACCGCCTCCGCCCACCAGTGCAACCGCCGATGCCGTGTGATGAGGGGCTCGAAATGGTCGCTGCCCCCACTGTTGGACCATGAAGCTGCCACTGAGTGACTGTACTGCCGCCGTTTCCAGAGATTCGGTATCGCTCATGGGTGGTAACAGGCCGGGTAAACGATTTGCCAGCATCGATTTACCTGCGCCCGGCGGCCCCACCATTAACGCGCTATGACCCCCGGCGGCCGCGATTTCCATGGCTCGCCGTGCCAAGGGCTGGCCTTTAACATCGGCGAAATCGGGGTACTGTCCGCCAGATTTAATGGGCGTTTGCAGGTTACGGGTGAGTCGGGCGGCGGGGTCTTTGCTAGTGAAATGCGCGCATACCTGCAGCAATGATTCGGCGGGATAGATTTCGGCGTTGGCCACCAGCGCGGCTTCAGCGGCATTGGCTTGGGGCAGTATGAATGCGCGTTGAGTATCTCCCAGCTGCTGTATGGCATAGCTCATGGCCAGTGAGGCGCGTATCGGCCGCAGCGCGCCTGACAGCGACAATTCGCCCGCAAATTCATAGCGATCCAGTTCTGTTGAGGGTAGCTGGCCAGAGGCGGCCAAGATACCTAGCGCTATCGGCAGATCGAATCGACCGGATTCTTTGGGAAGGTCCGCTGGGGCGAGATTGACGGTGACGCGCCCGGCTGGAAAATCGAAGCCACTGTTGTGGATGGCAGCTCTTACCCTATCCTTGGATTCGCGTACTTCAGCTTCGGCTAAGCCTACGATGGTGAAAGCAGGCAGCCCATTGGCTAAATGGACTTCAACCGTGACTGCGGGCGCGGCTAGTCCGGCTAGCGCGCGGCTGCGAAGGACCGCCAGCCCCATGGGTTTATGGCTTCAGACGTGATTCGAGTTCGGCCACTCGGGCTTCCAAGGCTTCCAGCCGAGCGCGGGTGCGCTGGAGTACCTCGGATTGGATATCAAATTCTTCGCGAGTGAGCAAATCGAGCTTAGAAAACCCCTGATTCAGCATGGCTTTCATGTTCTTCTCAATGTCCTTGGCGGGGGATTGTTGAAGCACTTCACTGATTTTTGATTGCAATTCGGTGAGAAAACTTGGTTTGGTAGTCATAAGATTTGCTAGGATGAAATATGCACCAATTTAAAGCGCGCGCGCTTTGATGGTGCGTTGGTGGCGTCAAGGCTGCGTTTAATCAAGCCCTGATGCTAACTTAATTAGCCGAAATGACAAGAGAATTCCTTGTTTTCGGCTGGCACATGTCCTGCTTATGTAGCCCATGCACACCTGACAATCGTGGGCAGGTTTTATTATTAAATATCAACAAGGAAAACCATGAAAAAACTTATTCTCGCTAGCGCAATTCTGGCGGCATTCGGCGCTAATGTCGCTCAAGCAGCGGATGCAGCACCTGCACCAGAACACGCATTTAGTTATAACGCGGGTGTGGCTAGTGAATATCGCTATCGCGGTATTTCGCAATCCCGCTTTAAGCCAGCCTACAGTGTGGGCGTTGATTACGCACACAATCCAAGTGGTCTATACCTTGGCGCCTGGGCTTCTACTATTAAGTGGATTAAAGACGGTGGAGCGACTGACGGCAAGTACGAAATAGATTTTTACGGTGGTAAAAAGGGTGAAATCGCTCCGGATGTAGGTTACGACATTGGTGGTTTGTATTATTTGTACCCAAAGAACACCCTTGGCAATGTAGCTGGTTTTAGCAATGCCAATACCTTTGAGTTGTACGGAAAAATCAACAAGGGTCCTTACTATCTGAAGTATTCACATAGCTTGAGCGATCTTTTTGGCTTCCAAAATAGCCATGGCAGCTACTACTTAGACGGCGGCGCTGATCTGCCACTGGCCGAAGGCCTGGTTCTGAATTTACACGTTGGTCATCAGAAGGTAGCTAATTTATCTGCGGCTGACTTTACCGACTACAAAGTTGGTGTAACCAAAGATTTTGGATTTGTTTCTGCTTCCGCTGCCTACATTGCGGCTGACTCTGACAAGGCTGTCTACTACTCCCCTAACGGTACGAATACAGGCAAGGCCGCCTTAGTCGTTAGCCTAACCAAAGTTTTTTAAATACCAAACGAGGCTGAAATGAAAATCATCACTGCCATCATCAAGCCTTTTAAGCTGGATGAAGTGCGCGAAGCCCTCTCGAATATCGGTGTGCAAGGCATCACCGTTACCGAGGTCAAGGGATTTGGTCGCCAAAAAGGGCACACCGAGTTATATCGCGGTGCCGAATACGTCGTGGACTTCCTGCCGAAAACAAAAATTGAGGCGGCAGTAGACGACGCAATCGTAGAACGTGCGATTGAAGCGATTGAAAATGCGGCCCGCACCGGAAAAATCGGTGACGGAAAAATCTTCGTCTACGACTTGCAACAGGTTGTCCGTATTCGTACGGGCGAAACTGGCAAAGAAGCACTCTAAGGGGACTGAAAATGAAAAAATATTTTGCAAGCCTTTTGAGTGCTGGCCTGTTCTTATTGGCAGTGGGCATGACACCCGTGGTGTCCGCTGAGGACGCAGCACCAGCCGCAGCACCAGCGGCAACCGCGCCCGCAGCAGCACCTGCCGCAGCGGTAGCGGCACCTGCAGAGGCAGCAGCTCCGGCTGCTGTTCCGAACAAGGGTGACACCGCATGGATGATCGTAGCGACCCTACTCGTCATCATGATGTCGATTCCTGGTCTGGCATTGTTTTATGGCGGTTTAGTACGATCTAAAAACATGCTGTCGGTGCTCATGCAAGTGATGATGATTTTCAGCCTTATTACCGTTCTTTGGTTTGTGTATGGCTATTCACTGGCTTTCACAGAGGGGGGCAGTTTCTTTGGTTCTTTTGATCGCCTCTTCATGAAAGGTTTAACACCTGATTCTCCTGGTGCGACGTTCAGTAAAGGCGTCGTGATTCCAGAGATGATCTTTGCGTGTTTCCAAGCGACGTTTGCAGCGATTACCTGTGGCTTGATAGTTGGTGCATTCGCAGAACGCATCAAGTTTGCGGCGGTGGTGTTGTTCGTCGTTATTTGGTTCACGTTCTCGTACATACCAATCGCACACATGGTTTGGTTCTGGCCTGGCCCTGATGCATTTACTGATGCCGCTGCTGCTGAGAAAGCTACTGCAGTCTCTGGATGGTTGTTCCAGAAAGGCGCGTTGGATTTTGCCGGCGGTACCGTGGTTCACATCAACGCCGCAGTTGCGGGCTTGGTTGGTGCCATCTTGGTAGGCAAGCGCATTGGTTTGGGTCGCGAAGCTATGACACCTCACTCGTTGACGTTGACTATGGTCGGCGCCTCGTTGTTGTGGGTGGGCTGGTTTGGCTTTAACGCAGGTTCAGCATTAGAAGCGAATGGTTCGGCTACCCTTGCATTTGCAAACACCTTGCTGGCAACCGCGGGTGCGGTGGTTTCATGGAGCTTTGCCGAATGGATACTCAAAGGTAAGCCTTCCATGTTGGGTGCAGCATCGGGTGCAGTTGCAGGTTTGGTGGCAATTACTCCTGCAGCGGGCTTCGTTGGCCTGATGGGTGGTTTGGTCATTGGCCTGTTGGCTGGTGTGATCTGCCTCTGGGGTGTTAACGGCCTCAAGCGCCTACTCGGTGCCGATGATTCGCTGGATGTATTTGGCGTACACGGTGTGGGTGGCATTTTGGGGGCAATCCTTACAGGTGTGTTTGCTGCGCCATCACTGGGCGGTACAGGCATCTATGACTACGTTGCTAATGCTGTTGCACCGGAGTACTCGATTTCCGGTCAAGTATGGATACAGTTCCAGGCAGTGCTGACAACGATAATCTGGTCTGGCATTGTGGCCTTCATAGCCTACAAAATTACTGACATGGTGGTTGGTCTGCGTGTCACCGAAGAGGAAGAGCGTGAAGGTCTGGACATCAGCAGTCACGGCGAAACGGCTTACCATTCCTAAGATGAATTAGTCTCCTCTGCAGCACCGGCTCAGGGCATCGAGCCTAAAACGCCTCCCTAGTGGGGCGTTTTTTTATGTGTAAATACGGCGGGAAGTGGTCGCGCGTTTGGATAAAGCGAGGAAAATCCTTTTGTAGCCACCAGACCTTGCGTTGCCCGGGATAAGGGCGGTGGCGGCAGATGTCCGTTAGAATCTGCCCCTTGGCTTGCGCCTCATTGATACTCTGGAAGGTTTTGCATGGTTCCTCACCTTGTTACGGCTCTCAATGGCCCGTTACTCGAGCTCGAAAAAAAGATTCTGGCTGCCACCCCCGCGATAGAGCGTTGGTTCAGGCTCGAATGGCAAGAGCACACCCCACCTTTTTATTGTTCGGTGGACTTGCGCAATTCAGGTTTTAAGCTGGCGCCCGTGGACACCAATCTTTTTCCGGGCGGCTTTAACAATCTCGCTCCTGAAATGTGTTGTTGATACCCGAGCGGCATACACGCAATACCTTCTATCTGCAAAACGTCGCACGATTAATGCAGATATTTCGCCAGACCGGATTAAATGTGCGCTTAGGTAGTTTGTCTGATGAAGTTAAAGAACCCGTCGATATCGAACTCCCGGATGGCAACACCCTGACATTGGAGCCCTTAGAGCGGTCAAGTAATGGCCGTCGACTAGGACTTAAAAATTTCGACCCGTGCACTATTTTGCTCAACAATGATCTTTCTGCGGGCATACCCGGCATACTCGAAGATCTGCAAGAGCAAACGTTATTGCCGCCACTGCACGCGGGTTGGGCAGTCAGACGCAAGACGAATCACTTTGCGGCCTACGATGAGATCGTTAAAAAGTTTGCCAAGCTGATCGATGTTGATCAGTGGATGTTGAATCCATATTTTGCTAAATGCTCAGGTATTAATTTTCAAGAGCGCGAAGGCGAGGAGACTTTGGCGACGAATGTCGATGCGGTACTGACGAAGATACGTAAAAAATACAAAGAATACGGTATCAAAGAAACCCCGTTCGTTATCGTCAAAGCCGATGCCGGTACCTATGGCATGGGCATTATGACCGTTCGGGATGCCAGCGAAGTGCGCGATTTAAATCGTAAGCAGCGCAATAAAATGTCGGTAGTCAAAGAAGGTCTAGAGGTGTCCGATGTGATTGTGCAAGAAGGTGTGCACACCTTTGAACATATCAACGATGCCGTCGCTGAGCCCGTGGTCTACATGGTCGATCGTTATGTTGTGGGTGGTTTTTATCGCGTCCATGCTGAGCGTGGCATTGATGAAAATCTCAATGCGCCGGGTGCTCACTTTGTGCCACTCGCCTTTGCGCAGCAACATGCGTTACCGGATTTAGCGGCTAAGCCAGGCACTGCGGCACCCAATCGGTTTTATATGTACGGCGTAGTTGCTCGCCTTGCGTTATTGGCAGCCTCGCTCGAGTTGGAAAAAACCGATCCCAATCCTGAAGTGTATTAATACCTAATGAAAATTGCCTTCGTCACAGATCCGCTAGAGAGCTTCAAGATAGTCAAGGATTCCACCTACGCGATGATGATCGAGGCGGCAGGTCGCGGTCATGAGCTCTTTGTATTTGGTCATGGTGATCTGCTATTTGATGGACACGAAGTCAAAGCCGGTGTGTCGCACATTACCCTGACCGGACAGGCAGATGATTGGTATCAGCAGCAAGCGCCGGTGCTGAGATCACTGAGTGAATTCGATGCCGTGGTTGAGCGCACCGATCCGCCTTTCGATATGGAGTACATCTACGCCACCTACATGCTTGAGCATGCCGAGACGCATGGCGCGCGCGTGTTTAATCGTCCGGGTGCCATACGCAGTCACAACGAAAAATTTGCTATCACGGGCTTTACGCAATTCATTGCGCCTACCCTGGTAACGAGCGACATGTTGCGCATACGCTCGTTTCACGAGCAGCACAAAGATGTCATTCTTAAGCCCTTGGATGGCATGGGCGGCGCGGGCATATTTCGCATAGGTGCCGACGGATTAAATTTGGGTTCGGCGATAGAAATGCTGACACATCACGGTAAGCGAACCATCATGGTTCAGCGCTACATACCCGAGATAACGCAAGGTGATCGTCGCGTCTTGCTAATCGCTGGAAAAGTCGTGCCGTATTGTTTGGCGCGTGTTCCGCAGGCAGGTGAGGTGCGAGGTAATTTAGCCGCCGGAGGTTTGGGAGTGGCCATGCCCATCTCCGACAGAGAGCGAGAAATTGCCGAGACCCTGGGTCCACAATTGTTCGAACGCGGCTTGTTACTGGTAGGATTGGATGTGATTGGTAATTACCTTACTGAAGTCAATGTAACTAGTCCGACGTGTTTTCAGGAAATTACACAGCAGACAGGCTTTAATGTGGCCGCAATGTTTATTGATGAACTAGAACGGGCTGTGTGATTTGCCCGATTGATACCCGCCATTTCTGACAGGCCCTACAAACTTCATGGTTGGCATACTACTTATTACACATGCCCCGCTAGGTCGCGCTTTCATTGAAGCGGTGACGCACGTTTACAAAGATGCTCCCGAACGCTTAGAGGCGCTGGATGTTGTCGCGGATCAGGAGCCTAGCGAAGTCTTGCGATTAGCTAGTGACGCCATAGCGCGCATCAATGATGGCTCGGGCGTATTGGTACTAACCGATGTGATTGGTGCGACGCCAGCTAACTGCACTCAATCGCTTTGTGTGCCGGGTGAGATAGAAGTGATTGCCGGGGTGAGTATGCCTATGCTGTTGCGCGCAATTAGCTACCGCAACAATACACTCGAAACACTGACGGAACTAGCACTCACCGGCGGACAAAAAGGCGTTTGCCGCGTAGCGGGCAAAACCTGATGCCGTCACATGATTTAGTAACCCTCACTAAAATTTAAAAAATGATTAGTCGCGATATCGAAATCATTAATAAGCTGGGTCTCCATGCACGCGCTTCGGCTAAGCTGACTCAATTGGCAGCAAAGTTTCAATGCGAAGTCTGGATGACGCGCGAGCGCAAGCGTGTCAATGCAAAATCTATTATGGGTGTAATGATGTTGGCTGCAGGTAAAGGCACAACTGTGACTCTGGAGACAGAAGGCAGCGACGAGGAAGCTGCAATGACTGCGATTGCGCAGCTAATCGAAGCGCGATTTGGCGAAAGCGAATAGCGTCACCTGGAATAATTACGTATGGCGTCATTTACTCTTCATGGTATTCCCGTATCGCGCGGGATCGCGATAGGCCAGGCCCATTTATTGCGGCCTGCGGCTCGTGACGTCAAACATTATTTAATTTCAGAAGAAAAAGTCGAAGCCGAAGTTGTGCGCTTGACCGATGCCATTGCTGCAGTCAATCGTGAATTGCAAGCCGTACGGCGCGATCTTCCTGCAGATGCACCCTCAGAGCTTGCTGCATTTATCGATGTGCATGCATTGATCCTGGCCGATCCAATTGTAGCGACTGAGCCATTGAAGATTATTCGTAATCGCCATTACAACGCTGAATGGGCCTGGCTTACGCAAATTGATGAGCTCTCCGCGCAATTTGATGAAATTGAAGATGCCTACCTGCGCGAGCGCAAAAACGATATTCGTCAGGTCGGCGAGCGCGTACTGAAATTTTTAACCGGCACCGCATCGCCGTTCTCTGCCAGCTCCGATCCGCAAGAAGAATTACCGCAGATGATCGTTGTAGCTCACGATATATCGCCAGCAGATATGCTGCAGTTTCGTGATCGTGCCTTCGTAGGTTTTGTCACTGATCTGGGTGGTCAAAATTCTCACACCGCGATTGTGGCGCGCAGTTTAGATATTCCTGCCGTCGTGGGTATGTCAACTGCAACGTCACTTATTAGTCAAGATGATTGGGTCATCATCGATGGTGATGCCGGCATCGTGATTGTTGATCCTGCGCCGGTCGTGCTTGAACAGTATCGCGAAATTCAGAGCCAACTGTTACGAGAGCGTAAGAAGCTCGGTAAGTTAAAGAAAACCCCGGCAGTTACCAAAGACGGCACACGCATACATTTGCTAGCCAATATCGAACTACCCGAAGATTGTGGTCCAGCCATCGAAGCTGGAGCCGTCGGTGTGGGATTGTTTCGCTCCGAATTTTTATTTATGGGTCGTGCGGGTGGCGCGCATCGATTGCCATCGGAAGATGAACAATTTGAATCCTATCGCAAGGCCGTAGTGGCCATGAAGGGCTGGCCCGTCACCATACGCACCTTGGATGTGGGCGCTGATAAGCCGCTCGACAAAGATGAAGAAACTGCGCTCAATCCTGCACTAGGCTTGCGCGCCATTCGGTATTGCCTGG
>JAULVH010000213.1:0-2301 GCA_032111105.1 Burkholderiaceae bacterium
AGACCATCCATGATGGTCTGATTGAATGCATGACCCATGTGCAGCGTACCCGTCACATTGGGTGGTGGCAGCTGTATCGAGAATGAAGGCTTGCTTTCGTCCAGAGTCGCGGCGAAGTAGTTGCGCTTTTCCCATTCTGCGCGCCAGTGTTGTTCGATTTCGGCTGGCTCAAAGGCCTTGGCTAATTCCATGATTTTTCAGAAAGTTGGTGATTTTTGGAAACCGCCCATTATAAGCGGGGATAAAGAGACATTTATTTAACAAGATCCCCGCGTAACCATGAGATCAAGCACTCTGTCGGGCTGCGGCCGCGTAATTGTTTACGTTGAGAGTGGGCTAGGCCGCTCAAAGCCCTGCATTTTTCAATTATTTATTTATAAAGAGGTCGATTGTGAGTTTGTCTCTATCCAATTCATCTTCCGTAACAGTCCAGAACACGCCAGTCCTTAACGCTAGTGGTGGCGAAACAAGCAGTGATGAGGTGTCTGACTCATCGCCATCTTTGCCAATAATCAGATCGCGCAGGCATGTGCTTGATGGCATGGTCGATGATATCAAGCACTATTGGCTATACAACTTTATTCTTCAGTCGAATGGAAGCGCCCCTGCTGATATCGCAAAAACACTGCATCACATGGCCGCTATTAGCAAAGAACACCAGCAAGAAGTGATTAATGTTGTTCAAAATGAACCCAGTATTGCAATGGCGTATACCGCTCATGCGATGCGTGGACTGGCTGAAGTTGCAATTATTTTGCCACCCAAGGAGAAATCACGCGCACGCAGGCATTTGATGACCGAGATTGAGGGGCAAGCAAATGATAATGACGTGGATGCATATAACTTTGGAAAAAAAGTAAAAGGTTTTGCAGAGCTGTATCCTACATCCTCCGTTAATTTAAGTTCCGAGGAACGTAAAGAATTCAATCAGCCCGAATGGTTAAGGGCAGCATTACAAGAATTCTTTAATCCGATGTTAGCTAGTAAAAGGGTAAGATTCGATTTTTCAGTACGGCCAATTGTCTTGGCGCCAATACAAAAGCGTAATAGTATTTATAATAAAAATCGTCATAATGAAACTGTCTACATATCGCGAGAAACTGACGATGTTCGTGGTTCACCCATAAGAATTATTTCTGAACTTTTCACTAAGATAAAAAAAAATCACAAGCAAACTTATTCAGGACCCATCATTGAATTAATTATAAAAAATAATCTTAATGCGGTACATGAAATCGACAAGTTGCCTGCAGAGTTACCTATCGATTTAATCGATGCCAGTGGAATGCGAGCCAGTTCTGGTAGAGTTAAACAAACACCACACCGCAATAATTTACTTTATTTTATTGGGTGTTTCGATTTGGCGCCCTTATCAAATTATTTGGCTAAAAATTCCTGCCAGCTCACGACCTTGATTCTTCATGATTGCAACCTGGATGCATCTGCATTAAGCGAGTTGGCAACTGGTTTAGAAAAAAATACCTCACTCAAAACCTTGGATCTTTCTAAAAATCTGATTCGTGAACCTGGTATTGCTGGACCTAATGCCTATAATGGCTTGAGGCTGTTTAGTAGTGTGCTGGCTACGTCGACCAGCCTTTTGCATTTAAATTTCGCCAATTGCTCCTTGCACGATGAGGGGGCAACAATACTTAACCAGGCACTAGAAGCTAACCCGCTATTACAGATAACACTCAATGTGAGCGGGAATATGATTTCTCGCGATCATGCGATTTGGAGCGATACTCGCGTCATTGGCGGCTCTATGGCGTTAGTTAATTTAAGCTAAAAGTAGGTCTCATCATCATTTAAAGGGTTTCATTGCATGCACGCACCTGCCGAACTACCTCAAGCCAGTCTGATTACCTGGACTGAGGGCGACAAAGACTGCAGCGCGCGCTGGCAGTCAGATGCTGGCTTGACACCGCCTAAGCGCGTGGTAGTGGCTGACGATACCTTGACGGCCGATTCGGCGTATCGATTGGCTTGCGAAGGTGTGGGTATTTTATGGCGGGGCGATTTTCAAAATGCGCGTCAGTTATTACAAGCACTGGTGCGTCGCGTTGAGCGCCCCTCCAAAAAAAGCCATCGTATTAAAGAAAATGCCCCAGCCGCAGGCACCAAAGACGCGTTTAATTTGTATCGACTCTCGCAATCACAGCGAGCCCGCACCTTAGGCATGTTGTTAATACCCTTCGATGCAGGTCATGTGATTCCTTTGCGGCGTGCGCCAGACGTTAGCCTGGCATGCAATGAGGCGATCGGCCGTGCAGATACACCCTATGTGATGTCCTTGCGTGA
>JAULVH010000213.1:2311-13301 GCA_032111105.1 Burkholderiaceae bacterium
TGGGCATCATTAGCGCTCATGAATGGCGCAAAAAAGGCATCGAAATTCCTATGCTGCATGGGGAAGATAGTCCGGGGCGCATACACGCACATTACGGCGTGTTCGCTCCGCTGCGCTCCGAGTATCTTCCCTTAGTGGTTGATGCGGCCATGTCTACGCCCATAAAAAAAGACGCAGTGGCTTTTGATATCGGCACGGGCACAGGCGTGCTGGCCGCTTTACTTGCGCATCATGGATTTGCTCGCGTGATTGCAACGGATTTCAATCCACGTGCTTTACGTTGTGCGCGTGAAAACATACAGCGTTTGGGTTTGGCTAAACAAGTAGAGGTGATGGACGTCGATTTGTTTCCACCCGGGCGAGCAGCGGTGGTGGTGTGTAATCCGCCCTGGCTACCAGCGCGACCTACCTCGGCACTTGAGCAAGCGGTGTTTGATCCCGATAGCGCGATGTTGCGCGGCTTTCTAGCCGGCGTAACCGAGCATCTCACGCCGGGTGGTGAGGCTTGGTTAGTGTTGTCTGACCTGGCTGAGCGTTTGGGCTTACGCAGCCGCGATGAACTATTGGAATTAATTAAGCTGGGCGGTCTGAAAGTTAAAGAACGCATGGATGCACGACCAACGCACAAAAAAATTACTGATGTGAGCGATCCTTTGCATGCTGCACGTGTTGCAGAAGTAACGTCTTTATGGCGTCTGGTGTCTTTATAAAAGAGCATCAAGTGTCCACAGACTTAGTGATCGGGCATGTCAGGCAGTCTGGAAATATCTAAGTTCTATTGTCCATAGAAAGCTGCGCATGAGGGAATGTGGCCTATATCAATGTGGGAGTGGCCACCTCCTTGCGCCACAGGGGCTATAATCAAGACCGCTGTAACCATTACAGCCAAACGCTAGGGGTCTCGGTGTGTTTGCCGAGTGAGATATACCCTTGAACCTGATCTGGATAATGCCAGCGTAGGAAAGCGACGGTCGAGTCCTTATTCTCCTCATCGTGCTTTCTTCGCTGTTTTGAGCAAAGGAAGTCCATGAACGCCAATCCTCAATTCTTAGCTGCGACGGCCACGGTCGATGAAGCCGCTATACAGCCCTTGCCGAATTCACGCAAGATTTACGTGTCCGGTTCGCGTCCCGATATTCGTGTGCCTATGCGTCAAATTACGCAAAGCGATACACCGGCATCGTTTGGCGCAGAAAAAAATCCTCCTGTATTTGTATACGACACATCTGGCCCGTACACCGATCCAACAGCAAAGATCGACATACGTTCAGGTTTAGAGCCCTTGCGGGCTGCCTGGATAGCCGAGCGTAACGATACCGAAGAACTCGCTGGCCCCACGTCAGAGTACGGTACAGAACGTCTGAACGATCCCAAGCTGGCAGAGCTGCGTTTTAATTTGCACCGTAAGCCACGTCGCGCTAAAGCAGGTAAGAACGTCACCCAAATGCATTACGCGCGCGCTGGCATCATCACGCCAGAAATGGAATACATCGCCATACGCGAAAACCTGTGCCGTAAAGAGTACATAGAAAGTTTAAAAACCTCAGGCTCAAACGGTGCCAAGTTAGCTGAGCTAATGGGTCGTCAACACCCAGGTCAGTCATTTGGAGCGGCGATACCAGCTGAAATTACAGCCGAATTTGTTCGCAGTGAAATCGCACGTGGTCGCGCCATTATTCCAAACAACATCAATCACCCAGAAAGCGAGCCTATGATCATAGGCCGAAATTTTCTGGTGAAAATCAATGCCAATATCGGTAACTCAGCCGTATCGTCATCGATAGGTGAAGAAGTCGAAAAAATGACCTGGTCGATACGCTGGGGCGGCGATACCGTGATGGATTTATCGACGGGCAAGCACATACATGAAACCCGCGAATGGATCATTCGTAATTCGCCCGTGCCGATTGGTACGGTGCCGATTTATCAGGCCTTAGAAAAAGTGAATGGCAAAGCCGAAGACCTGACGTGGGAGATTTTCCGCGACACGTTAATCGAGCAAGCCGAGCAAGGTGTTGATTACTTCACCATTCATGCGGGTGTTTTGCTGCGCTATGTGCCGCTGACTGCTAAACGTATGACAGGTATTGTTTCGCGCGGTGGTTCCATCATGGCGAAATGGTGTCTGGCGCATCATAAAGAATCCTTCTTGTATGAGCATTTCGAAGATATTTGCGAAATCATGAAAGCCTATGACGTAGCTTTCTCATTAGGCGATGGTCTGCGCCCGGGTTCTATTTATGACGCAAACGATGAAGCTCAATTAGGTGAATTAAAAACCTTGGGTGAATTAACGCAGATCGCATGGAAGCATGACGTACAAGTCATGATTGAAGGCCCAGGTCATGTGCCCATGCACATGATTAAAGAAAATATGGATTTGCAATTAGAGCAGTGCCATGAAGCACCGTTCTATACCTTAGGCCCACTAACGACTGATATCGCCCCAGGCTACGATCACATTACGTCTGGCATTGGTGCTGCGCAAATTGGTTGGTACGGTACAGCCATGCTGTGCTACGTAACACCGAAAGAGCATTTAGGTTTGCCAAATAAGGTTGATGTGAAAGACGGCATCATCACCTACAAGATTGCAGCGCATGCAGCTGATCTGGCTAAAGGTCATCCGGGTGCTCAGATACGCGATAACGCGTTATCCAAAGCGCGTTTTGAATTCCGCTGGGAAGATCAATTCAATCTCGGTCTTGATCCGGATAAGTCGCGTGAATTTCATGATGAAACGCTACCTAAAGACTCCGCCAAAGTAGCGCATTTTTGCTCTATGTGTGGCCCGCATTTCTGCTCGATGAAAATCACACAAGAAGTGCGCGACTACGCAGCTAAGCAAGGCCTCACTGAAATCGAAGCTTTAAAGCAAGGTATGGAAGTTAAGGCCGTCGAGTTTATTAAAAACGGTGCCGAGCTGTATCGCAAACAGTAATGTATCCATCATGATTGTTATCGAGCTCAATGGTGCGTCACGCACCATCGAAAAAAATCACTGTGTGCAGGATTTGATCGATGCATTGTCATTGACCAATCAGGCGTTAGCGATTGCCGTCAATCGTGAAGTCGTGCCGCGTGCGCAATGGGCGACCCATCGCTTTTCAGAAGGTGACAAAGTCGATGTGGTGCGCGCCATAGGCGGCGGGTGATTTCAGTACGTGAAGCGATGCTAAAAGAATGAGACTAAGGAATAGCCAACACTATGAATGACTCACTAAACTCTGGCCTGACCATTGCAGGTAAAACGTATAGTTCGCGTTTACTGGTAGGCAGCGGTAAGTACAAAGATCTAGAGCAGACGAGGCTTGCAACTGAGGCCAGTGGTGCTGACATTATTACCGTGGCTATTCGGCGCGTAAATATTGGTCAGGATCCAAATGCACCGAGTCTGTTAGATGCTGTACCACCTTCGCGCTACACCATACTTCCCAATACGGCCGGTTGCTACAACGCGAAAGATGCGGTGTATACATTGCAGTTGGCGCGCGAATTATTGAATGGTCACACGCTGGTAAAGCTCGAAGTTTTAGGCGATGAAAAAACATTGTTTCCCAATATGCCCGAAACCTTGAAGGCAGCTGAGACCTTAGTAAAAGATGGTTTTGATGTGATGGTTTACTGCAGCGATGATCCTATACAAGCAAAAATGCTCGAAGAAATAGGCTGCTGCGCTGTCATGCCATTAGCCTCATTGATAGGTTCGGGCATGGGTATTTTGAATCCATGGAATTTATCTCTAATCATCGAGCAAGCGAAGGTGCCGGTACTAGTTGATGCTGGTGTAGGTACCGCATCTGATGCAGCGATTGCGATGGAATTAGGTTGTGATGGCGTGCTAATGAATACCGCTATCGCTGGCGCACAAGATCCTATACGTATGGCTCGCGCAATGAAGCTTGCAGTTGAAGCCGGGCGAGAGGCTTTTCTGGCAGGGCGCATACCACGTAAATTTGCTGCATCGCCTTCGTCGCCTATGGCTGGCCGCATTGCATGAACAAAGCCTGTGTGCTCGTATTCGCCGGACTCGATCCTAGCGGTGGTGCGGGCATACAAGCCGATATACAGGCCATTAGTGATGCAGGTGCGCATCCCTTACCCATCATCACGGCATTGACTGTGCAAGATAATCAGCACGTACATGCCGTGCATCCAGTGGACGCATCGATTTTAGTTGAACAAGTTAAAGCATTAATAGCGCACGGTACAGCCATTGATGCGATCAAGATAGGCATAGTGGGTAGCGCGTCAAATGCACTAGCGATTGCTGAGGCGATCATGCAGCTTAGATCACTGAATCCCACATTACCCGTTGTGCTTGATCCCGTGTTGGCTAGTGGTCATGGTGATGTACTGACTCGTGGTGATGCAGTACAAGCCATTGCGCCATTGCGAATTCTTGCAACGGTTATCGTGCCAAATTTGCCGGAAGCGCGTGCTTTGTGTGATGGAGTTGATCAACTCGATTTGCAGGCAAAGCGATTACTTCAAGATTCGCCTAACGTAATGATTAAAGGTGGGCATGGTGAAGGTGATGAGATCATCAACACCTGGTTCTATGCAGAGCACCGCCGTGAGTGGCACTGGCCACGTTTATCTGGCAACTATCATGGCTCAGGTTGTACCTTGGCGTCAGCGATTGCGGCACGATTAGCTCAGGGTATGTCAATGGACGCCGCTTTAGATGACGCGCAAAATTACACTCAGCACAGTCTCGCCCATGCTTACGCTATCGCGCCGGGCCAGCAGATACCGAATCGATTGAAGGAGATGTCATGAAAGGTCTTTATCTGGTAACTCCCGATTGGGATGACACCGATCGATTAATTGCGGTTAGTGAGCAGGCGATACGTGGCGGCGCAAGCTTGCTTCAATATCGCCATAAGACCGCCAGCGATACTTTGCGGCACGAGCAGGCCACGGCATTGTTGAAACTATGTCGGCAGCTCAATGTGCCGTTAGTTATAAATGATCATCTTCAGTTATGTGAAGCCCTTGATGCCGATGGCATACATGTAGGTGGTACCGATGCATCGGTGGCGAGCATGCGTGCACGACTGGGCTCATCGAAAATAGTGGGCGCATCCTGTTATGGCGATCTGCAGTTGGCACGCGATGCACAAGCTTCGGGCGCAAGTTATGTGGCCTTTGGAGGTTTTTATCCTTCCCGCGTTAAAAAATATGCGGTGACCACTACTCCCAGCATTATTACCTTGGCGTTGAATGAATTAAATCTGCCTATCTGCGTCATCGGCGGTATGACGCCAGAAAATAGCCAAGTATTAGTCGAACATGGTGCTCACATGGTGGCAGCGATTAGTAGTGTTTACTCGGCAGATGATCCTTGCTTAGCGGCTACACATTTTTCTCAAATGTTTCGATAATCGGCCACTCGATCTGATTATCAAATAGCACACCATCAAAATCCCTTCCTAATTGATGACGATTTCTTAATCGTCTATTACTCTTTCTTACTCTCTATCTTGCGTTTTATTTTTTCGTATTGATTTAAACGAAAAAAGGAACTTGTTTCACCATCTTGCTACTCAACGGCATCTTCGCTTGCGATCACTCGCTTGTCATCACTTGTTTGTGATTGCTGTTTAATTCATTGGTGTTTCATGCGTTATAAATATTGTGTATGAAGGAGCCTGCATTGGCTAATCAATTATCCGACTTGCAGCATCTGATTCGTCAGTTGGGTCCGACTCTTCCTGAAATTTCAACCATCACCGAGGAAGATTTGGATAGCTGGCAAATTATTTTTGATACGGGTCTATCACTACAAATCAGCTGGCAAGAAACTCCTGGACGAGTGCTGTTGTGTTGCGCCATAGGTAAACCTGATGAGAGTCAACGCGAAAAAATATTCGCTCGACTTTTGAATATGAACTTATTGCTACAGGGTGTAGCCAACCTAAAGCTGGCACTTAGCTCGCCTGAAGACGATGTGATTTTAATCGGTGAGATTGAGGCCACTGTAATGTCACTAGAGGTGCTACAGGATGAAATCACAGAATACCTGCGTTATGCAGCACGGTTTTCGGAGTTAATTAATGAGCCAGAAACTGCCGGTGAAGCAGTGGATTTTACTTTTGCAACGAATACTGAATTACTAAGAGCTTAATTTTTTAGATAGAAGGAATAATCATGACTACCACTACCTCAACCAATTCACCTCGCGTGTTAACGCCTACAGCCACTTATTTTCCACACGATGGAGCGGCTTTTGTCAGGTTGACTCCAAGTAAGAGTTTAAGAAATGCAGCGATCATCTATGAATCAATTAAAAATCTCCCACCTAAAACCTTGATCCGTGGTGATTTTGATAACCATGCACGTCCCTACATTTTCTTTCCTAAGCGGCACAAGAAACAAATTGGAAAAAAAGATCATTTACATCCTATCGCAGAAAAAAATATTGAGGTAGGAAGAAAAGAAATGGCTAGCTTTCTTTCGTCAATTGCAACGGAAGGAGTCACTTTAAAACATTTGGATACCCGAGTTGTTAAGGCCTCACTGACACTCAGGCACAGCTCAGTTTCTGCCATGAATGATCATCGAGACTTCACGGTGGGTGATATTAAGGAGTCATTACATGTTTTGGCGGGTGCTTACTACCTTGATGAGATAAGAAAAAAAACTTCCCCGCATCGTTTGCTGGGTAGGCAAGTCACTAAAATTCAAAATCAACGTTTAAGACAATTCGTTGCTATTTCTAGAGAAAAAGCCGATGAAATATACACAGCCATAAGAGGCAATTTAAAAAAATACGATGTTCAACCCGAAATGGGTTTGTTCAGGGTGAAACTAATGGTTAAGCAGTTTTTAGATCAAGAATCTGTATCGTCAAAATCATTTGCAAGTTTTGTTCGTCAGCATGCCGATGATCCTGATATACAATTTTTTGCTAAAAGCTGGCTTGCTATTTCTCAGCCTATGCCTTCGGATGAGCGCATACAGTTTTCAACTGAGCCGTGGGCAAAAGAGTTAGATAGACTATGTGACATTGTTGTGAAATCAAATCGGCGCAGTACTCGGGTGATGGCGGCTGATATTGCGGATGGCACTGCGGATGGCACTGTGACCCCTGCTAAAGTGGCTTTGCATCAAAGCATATCAAAGCTGTCGTTGGGTATACCCAAGACAGACAAGCCCGTTTATTCCAGCTTAAAGTCAGAAGATACCCAGGATTCCACTTCATTTCTAAGTTCGCCCTATCAGCTAAAACAGCCGAGCTCATCATCTTCTGCCTCGGCGGGTGCGGCGCGCTTATATCCATCCTTGGCTTCTGAGCAGGCGCCAGAATCTTTATTAGTTCCTGTATCTCCAAAACTATCTGATTATTTTAATGAGGTGTCGCAGCAGGACGATCCAGATTCAGCACTTAGCGCGCAATCGATACTGTCACCCATCAATGAAAAGACGATTCCGATGTCACTGGGTGCAAGATTTAAGTCGCAATTATCAGGAATTAGTCGCACTGTCTTACCGTCACTCGAATCAGAGGCAAGTCTGAATCAGAGCGAGAAGTCCCGCCTGTTGAATAATACTGAGGAAACCAGCAAGGACCTGAGCGAATCACTGCCGACGGAAGAAAAAATGTAATTCACATAGGGGTGAATAATCTGGGCTGAGATTGGCGCATTGATTGCTGGCATCAGCATATAATCGCGTAATGCACAATCTTCTGCTCCACCTCAATCCCGAACAACTTGCAGCCGTCACACTTCCCGCCCAGCCGGCGTTAATACTTGCCGGTGCGGGCTCGGGTAAAACCCGAGTGCTCACCACCCGCATAGCCTGGCTAATACAGACTTCGCAAGTCTCCCCCGCAGGTGTGCTCGCCGTTACATTTACCAACAAAGCCGCCAAGGAAATGCAGGCGCGCCTGTCGACCATGTTGCCTATCAATACACGCGGTATGTGGATAGGTACTTTCCATGGCTTGTGTAATCGTTTGCTCAGAGCCCACTATCGCGATGCAGCACTGCCTCAGACATTTCAGATTTTAGATTCTCAGGATCAGATGTCGGCTATCAAGCGTCTTTTGAAGCGTTTGAATGTGGACGACGAAAAATACCCCGCCAAGCACTTGATGTACTTCATCAATAGCGCGAAAGATCAAGGACTCCGCGCCTCTGAAGTCGAAGCGAGTGATGACTATCAGCGTAAATTTGCTGAGCTATACGCAGCCTATGATGATCAGTGCCAGCGTGAAGGGGTGGTCGATTTTGCCGAGCTTCTGCTTCGCAGCTATGAATTACTCACTCGTAATCAGCCCCTGCGTGAACATTATCAGGCGCGTTTTAAACACATACTGGTTGATGAGTTTCAGGATACGAATGATCTGCAATACAAATGGCTGAAATTATTGGCAGGTACGCAAGGTGCTGTATTTGCTGTCGGCGATGACGACCAGAGCATCTATGCTTTTCGTGGTGCGAATGTAGGCAATATGTCAGCCTTCGAACGCGAGTATCACGTAGAGAATTTGATCAAGTTAGAGCAGAACTACCGCTCACATGGCCACATACTCGATACCGCGAATCAGCTGATTGCCAACAATAGCCGTCGCTTGGGTAAAAATCTTCGTACCGATGCGGGGCATGGTGAGCAAGTCCGTATCTTTGAAGCGTCTAGCGATCTGCAAGAAGCGCAATGGCTGATAGAAGAGGCCAAGCAATTAATTGCAGAAGGTTGGATGCGTAGTGAAATCGCTATTTTGTATCGATCCAATGCCCAATCACGCGTGATAGAACATGCGCTGTTCTCAGCGAGTCTGCCGTATCGCGTGTATGGCGGGCAGCGTTTTTTTGAGCGCGCTGAAATCAAGCATGCCATTGCCTATCTTCAGTTAATTGATAACTTACATAACGATTCTGCTTTTTTACGTGTAGTGAATTTTCCCACCCGAGGCATAGGTGCGCGCAGCATAGAGCAATTGCAAGATGCCGCTCGCCAGTACAGTATTTCCTTGTATGCCGCTGTTCCTTATGTCGCGGGCAAGGCGGGTGCTGTACTTGGAAACTTCATTCAATTGATAGAAAGCTTACGGTTTGAGACCGAACGCTTACCGTTACCAGAAATGGTGCAAGTCACTATAGATAAAAGCGGGCTGATTGCTCACTATCAGGGTGAGAAAGAAGGTGCTGATAGGATTGAAAATCTTGAGCAGTTAGTCAGTGCTGCGGCCTTGTTTGTGTCGGAAGAAGGTTTTTTGATTGATGCACCCGCATTGGTAGGGCCGCGTGTTGATAACGCGGCTCCTGCTTTGTTGACCGGTGACGGTATTGAAATCATCGATGCTGATGCACCGCTTACAGCCATCATGTCACCATTATCTGCGTTTCTCTCGCATGCCTCACTTGAAGCGGGCGACAACCAAGCTCAAGCAGGGCAGGATGCAATTCAACTGATGACGGTTCATTCAGCTAAAGGCCTGGAATTTGATGCTGTATTTATTACAGGTTTAGAAGAAGGCTTATTCCCGCACGAGAATAGCCAGGAAGCCGAAGACGGTGTCGAAGAAGAGCGGCGTCTTATGTATGTGGCTATTACCCGCGCACGCAAACGTCTGTACATGAGCTTTGCGCAGACGCGTATGTTGCATGGTCAGACGCGCTATAACGTACGCTCGCGATTCTTTGATGAGCTACCTGATGAAGCATTGAAATGGTTGTCACCCAGAGTTGAAGCGAAATGGCTGCCTAATCATCAAAAAGCAGCGTGGGTTGAAACCCCTGAATTTGGTAATAACAGCATTGCGCAGTCATTCACCTCTCGCAAGGAGAGTATCTGGCAAGCGGGGCAGGGTGTGATACATCCAAAATTTGGTGAGGGTGTGATCGTCAACATTGAAGGTAGTGGCACACAAGCGCGCGCAAATATTAATTTTGGCCGCAACGGTATGAAATTACTCGACTTGAGTATCGCTAAGTTAGAGCGGGTTTAGTATCCATCTCGTTAGGCCGCTTGCAGTGTTGGCAGAACCTTGTAATTCGTCAGTGCTGCCTGACTTATCAAACTAGATGGCGGTTATGCACCCTCCGGTTTGCTCGATAAGAGATCGCCTTGTAGTATTCTCAAACTACTTATAGCTTCTGGATGCCCTTGCTGCGCAGCCAGGTAATACCAGCGTATCGCGTAATTAGTATCTTGGTTTACTCCATTTCCAAATTCATACATCACACCTAAGTTGAATTGAGAATTACTATCGCCTTGCTCAGCGGCCATGCGAAACCAGTTGGCGGCGAGGGTATAGTCCTGTTGTTCGTATTGATCACTCGCATATACTGCGCCTAAAAGAAAATAGCTATCCGTATTGCCTTGTGCGGCCATCGCATGGAGCATGCGTATGGCGAGAGGGATGTCTTGATCGACCCCATTACCTTCCAAATACATTTGGGCTAAATAAATTTGCGCTTCAGAGTAGCCTTGCTCCGCCGCTTTGGTGAACCACGCAAAGGCTTTTGTAGTATTTTTTTCGACGCCCTGACCAGCAACGTACATCACACCTAAATTAAATTGAGCTTCCGCATGGTCTTTTTGGGCAGCCAACTTGAACCACTGTGCTGCTTGGCCGTGATTTTGATCGACACCTCTGCCTGTTGCATACATCAACCCTAAGTTGAATTGAGCGTCTGCGTGATTTTGGTTAGCTGCCTCGCGATACCAGTTGACCGCTTGAGCTTCATCTTTTGTTACGCCTCGGCCAGCCAGATGCAGAAGACCCAAAGTGAATTGAGCCTCTGGATTTCCTTGATTTGCCGAATTGGTTATCCAGTTAGCTGCTTCTTTGTCGTTTCGCGCGACTCCGTCACCAAAGCCGTAGCGTTTTCCTAGCTCATATTGGGCTGACGCATCGCCAGATAAAGCGGCCTCAGTTAACGCGGCCAACTCAGTTGCTGCGGTGGTAGATGATGTGCTCGAACTAGAGTGCGTATCCGCCGTTTGAGTTCGTGCTACAGGCGCTCTATGTGCTGAT
>JAULVH010000214.1:0-6394 GCA_032111105.1 Burkholderiaceae bacterium
GAGTGACTTCAATGGACGCTTGTTAGCACCAGTCATAGCCTTACCGCGACGACCGTTATCTAATAATGAGTCGACTGCTTCTTGCAGCATGCGCTTTTCATTACGCGTAATGATTTCAGGTGCGCGCAATTCCATCAGGCGCTTGAGACGATTATTACGGTTAATGACGCGACGATACAAATCGTTCAGATCGGAAGTCGCAAAACGACCACCATCCAACGGCACCAACGGACGCAATTCTGGCGGCAACACCGGCAGAACTTCCATGATCATCCAGTCAGGTTTGATACCCGAACGCTGGAAAGCCTCAAGCACTTTCAAACGCTTTGCATATTTTTTGATCTTGGCTTCGGACTTCGACTCACGCAAGTCGGTGCGCAACTGCTCTGCCTCGCGATCGATATCGATCGTGCGCAGCAATTCGCGTATGCCTTCAGCACCCATGTGAGCAATGAAGTCGTCGCCAAATTCTTCGTACTTGGCCGCGTAATCATCTTCCGACATGATCTGGCATTTTTTCAGCGGAGTCATGCCAGGATCGGTAACTACGTAGGCTTCGAAATACAACACGCGTTCAATATCACGCAATGTCATATCGAGCACCATACCCAAACGCGAAGGTAAGGATTTCAAGAACCAAATGTGCGCAACTGGCGAAGCCAGTTCTATGTGGCCCATGCGCTCACGGCGCACTTTAGCCAGCGTTACCTCAACACCGCACTTCTCGCAAATAACGCCGCGGTGCTTTAGTCGCTTGTATTTTCCGCACAAGCACTCATAGTCTTTTATAGGACCAAAAATCTTCGCGCAAAACAAACCGTCGCGTTCTGGTTTGAACGTACGGTAGTTAATAGTCTCAGGCTTTTTAACTTCGCCATAAGACCACGAGCGGATTTTTTCCGGGGATGCCAATCCAATTTTGATGGCATCGAATTGTTCATTTTGCTGAACTTGCTTGAATAGATCGAGCAGTGCTTTCATGTATCACTCCAAAGTGGCGTGAAAAAATAATCTTTGCAACACCCCCTCCTCACGAGAGGGGGCGGCAGAACCTAGTCGCGTTCCAGATCGATGTCGATACCCAACGAACGTATCTCTTTCACCAACACGTTGAAAGATTCGGGCATACCTGCATCAATTACGTGATCACCTTTAACCAAGTTCTCATAGACCTTGGTTCGGCCGTTCACGTCATCTGATTTAACAGTCAGCATTTCCTGTAAGACGTAGGAAGCACCATAAGCCTCGAGTGCCCATACCTCCATCTCACCAAAACGCTGTCCACCAAACTGTGCTTTACCACCCAACGGCTGCTGAGTAACCAGTGAGTAAGGACCGGTGGAACGCGCATGCATCTTGTCATCGACCAAGTGGTGCAATTTAAGTACATGCATGTAGCCTACCGTTACCGAACGCTCAAAAGCCTCACCGGTGCGACCGTCGTACATCGTTACCTGGTTCTTAGAAGGCGTCATACCCAGTTTTTTGGCAATATCGTCCGGATAAGCCAGTTCCAACATGCGCTGAATTTCAGTTTCGTGTGCGCCGTCAAACACGGGGGTTGCAAACGGTACGCCTTCTTTCAAATTATCACTGAGCTCAAAAATTTCAGCATCAGAGAATTTGTCCAGATCTTCAGTACGACCTGATTCGTTATAAATCTGTTTCAGGAAAGTGCGTACCTCGGCTGCTTTGGATTGCGCTTTAAGCATTTCGCCTATGCGTAAACCCAGGCCTTTAGCAGCCCAACCCAAGTGCACCTCAAGAACCTGACCCACGTTCATACGTGAAGGAACGCCCAATGGGTTAAGCACGATATCGGCAGGCGTACCATCAGCCATGTACGGCATGTCTTCAACTGGAACGATGCGTGAAACCACACCCTTGTTACCGTGGCGTCCGGCCATCTTGTCACCCGGCTGCAGGCGACGTTTTACAGCCAAATACACCTTGACCATTTTTTGTACGCCAGGAGGCAGTTCATCACCCTGAGTGAGTTTTTTGCGCTTTTCTTCGAAGGCGAGATCAAACTGATGACGCTTTTCAGCTATTGATTCTTTAATTGCCTCAAGTGCAGCAGCTGCATCGTCATCTGCTGGACGTATATCAAACCAATGATATTTTTCCAGATCCAGCAAATATTCCTTCGTGATCGCCTCACCTTTGGCGAGCTTCTTAGGACCGCCGTTGACAACTTTGCCGATCAGCATTTTTTCCAAACGCTGGAAAGCATCGCCTTCAACGATACGCAGCTGATCGTTTAGATCAAGGCGATAACGCTTGAGTTCATCATCAATAATTTGCTGTGCACGTTTGTCACGCTGTATGCCTTCGCGAGTAAACACTTGCACATCAATGACGGTACCCACCATTCCAGAAGGAACGCGCAACGAGGTGTCTTTAACGTCCGAGGCTTTTTCACCAAAAATCGCACGCAGCAATTTTTCTTCTGGCGTGAGCTGTGTTTCGCCTTTAGGCGTAACTTTACCGACCAGCACATCACCCGCCTCAACTTCAGCACCGATATACACAATGCCGGATTCATCGAGACGCGCTAATTGATTTTCAGCGAGATTAGAAATGTCGCGAGTAATTTCTTCAGGTCCGAGCTTAGTGTCTCGTGCCACCACCGAAAGTTCTTCGATGTGGATGGAGGTATAGCGATCATCTGCTACTACCTTCTCGGAAATCAAAATCGAATCTTCGAAGTTGTAACCATTCCAAGGCATAAAAGCCACGAGCATGTTTTGACCCAGGGCGAGTTCGCCTAAGTCAGTTGATGCGCCGTCGGCAATCACGTCAAAGCGGGCAACACGGTCACCCACTTTAGCGATAGGACGTTGGTTGATGTTGGTGTTCTGATTTGAGCGCGTGTACTTGATCAGGTTGTAGATATCAACACCGACTTCACCCGCCTGTGCTTCGTCATCATTAACGCGAATAACGATACGGCCTGCATCGACATAATCAACCAAACCACCACGCAAGGCCTGAACGGTTGTGCCGGAGTCGACTGCAACGGTACGCTCAACACCTGTACCAACAAATGCTTTTTCTGGACGCAAGCAAGGTACGGCTTGACGTTGCATGTTGGCGCCCATGAGCGCACGGTTCGCATCATCGTGTTCCAGGAATGGAATCAGTGATGCTGCAACTGAAACAATCTGACTCGGCGCCACGTCCATGTACTGAACACGCTCTGGCGACACAAGTATGGTTTCGCCAGCTTCACGTGCAGACACCAACTCATCGGACAAACTACCCTTAGGATCAATGGTCGCATTCGCTTGAGCGATGATGTAACGGCCTTCTTCAATCGCTGACAGATAATCGATCTGGTCAGACACCTTGCCGTCAATAACCTTGCGGTAAGGAGTTTCGAGGAAACCGTATTCATTCAAACGTGCATACAGCGCCAGCGAATTGATCAGTCCAATGTTTGGACCTTCAGGTGTTTCGATCGGGCACACGCGGCCATAGTGCGTCGGGTGCACGTCACGAACTTCAAATCCGGCACGTTCACGCGTCAAACCACCAGGTCCGAGCGCAGATACACGACGCTTGTGCGTGATCTCAGACAGCGGATTCGTTTGGTCCATAAACTGCGAGAGTTGTGATGAACCGAAGAACTCACGTATCGCCGCAGAGATAGGCTTAGAGTTAATCAAATCATGAGGCATGAGATTATCTGCCTCTGCTTGACCCAGACGTTCTTTCACAGCGCGCTCTACACGCACCAAGCCAGCACGGAATTGGTTCTCTGCCAGTTCGCCTACGCAACGGACACGACGATTACCCAGGTGATCAATATCATCAACTTCGCCACGACCATTACGCAACTCAACCAAGATCTTGATGACAGCCAGAATGTCTTCATTCGACAGTGTCATCAAACCGGTCAGTTCATCGCGACCTACGCGGCGATTAAATTTCATACGACCTACAGCGGATAAATCGTAACGATCTTCGCTGTAAAACAGACCATTGAAAAGCGCCTCAACGGATTCTTCCGTTGGTGGCTCTCCTGGGCGCATCATGCGGTAAATTGCAATACGCGCAGCCATTTGTTCAGTTGTGTCGTCAGCGCGCAGTGTTTGCGAAATGTATCCGCCCTGATCCAGATCGTTGGTGTACAGCGTCTGTATGTGGGTGATATTGGCTTCGCGCAGTCGCGCCATTAACTCTTCAGTCAATTCGTCGTTGGCACTGGAAATGATTTCGCCAGTTTCTGGATCAACGACATTTTTGGCTAACACTCGGCCCATCAAATAATCTTCTGGTACAGATATTTGCTTGATGCCCGCAGCTTCTACGTCACGTACGTGTTTTGCGTTGATACGCTTGTCTTTGGTAACTAATACCTTGCCCGCTTTGTCGGAGATGTCAAAACGCGCAACTTCACCGCGCAAATGTTCAGCGACAAATTCCATCTCGGCTCCGTCGGAACGCAGCGAGAAATTATCGAACACAAAGAAATTAGCGAGAATTTGCTCGGATGTCATTCCTATTGCTTTGAGCAATATCGTTACCGGCATCTTGCGGCGACGGTCGACTCGGAAATACAAAATGTCTTTCGGGTCAAACTCGAAGTCCAACCACGAACCACGGTAAGGAATAATACGAGCTGAAAATAAAAGCTTGCCAGACGAGTGAGTCTTGCCGCGATCATGCTCAAAAAATACACCTGGTGAGCGATGCAGCTGTGACACGATGACACGCTCTGTACCATTGATTACAAAAGATCCGTTGACCGTCATGAGCGGTAATTCGCCCATGTAGACTTCTTGCTCTTTCATTTCTTTTACAACTGGCTTAGTCGGCGATTCTTTGTCAAGAATCACCAGACGAACCTTCGCACGCAGTGGCGAAGCATACGTCAAGCCTCGCTGCTGACATTCCTTCACATCGAAGGGCGGGTCACCCAGTATGTAAGACAAAAATTCTAGACGTGCGAAACCATTGTGCGAAACAATGGGAAAGATCGAGTTGAAAGCTGATTGCAAACCCTCGCTCTTGCGCGTGCTGGGAACCGTATCTGCCTGCAAGAAATCGGTGTACGACTCAAGCTGTGTAGCTAGCAAATAGGGAACATCGTGAACGTTAGCGCGTTTTGCAAAAGATTTGCGAATGCGCTTCTTCTCAGTAAATGAGTAGTGCATGAACACTCCGTGAGTGACAGGAAGGATAGAGAATTCAGGATTCGGTAATAGTTCTACCCATCACCGTGAAACCCTCAAGTCTTTGCCCTTTTGATACGATCAATACTGACGATAAATGGCGATTGCATTCTCGTCCCAAGTTCAAAAACAAACTACAACAGAGCCAACGCGAAACCTCGTCCCAAGACGAAGTCCCGCAGATGACTCTGGTGCATCAAGCGCTGGAAACCAGAATTACTTGAGATCTGCCTTAGCGCCAGCCTCTTCCAGTTTCTTCTTAGCTGCTTCAGCGTCAGCCTTAGGCACAGCCTCTTTTACTGGCTTCGGTGCGCCATCAACCAAATCTTTCGCTTCTTTCAAGCCCAGACCGGTGATTTCACGAACCGCCTTAATGACGCCAACTTTATTAGCGCCAATTTCCGTCAGAATCACGGTGAACTCAGTTTGCTCTTCAACAGCAGCAGCAGCGCCACCGCCAGCTGGGCCAGCGACAGCCATAGCTGCTGCAGACACGCCAAATTTTTCTTCAAATGCTTTAACCAGGTCATTGAGGTCCATTACAGACATGTGACCAACGGCTTCTATGATGTCGTCTTTAGTGATTGCCATTTAAAACTCCTAAATTTTCGGTAAATGCTTGAGTGGTCCAGGGAAACTGAATTTGCTAACCGTAAAACGATTAAGCAGCTTCGGCTTCCTTCTTCGCGGCAACAGCAGCCAATACGCGGGCAAATCCAGATACAGGTGCCAACATCACGCCTAACAACTGCGAAATCAGGACTTCCTTGCTCGGGATACTTGCCAACGCAGTGACGCCAGCCTTATCCAGGGGGCTACCTGCAAAATTGCCTGCTTTGATGACCAGCTTGTCGTTGCTTTTTGCAAAGTCGTTAACGACTTTTGCTGCGGCAACTGCATCGTCCGAGATTGCATAAATCAGAGGACCGGTCATTTCAGAGGCAAGACTGGAAAACTGCGTTCCCTCCACGGCGCGACGAGCGAGTGTATTTTTCAATACACGCAAGTAAACACCGCTTGAACGAGCTTTCGCACGTAGATCCGTCAAAGGACCAACCTCAATGCCACGATATTCAGCTAGTACGACCGTCTGCGCCGATGAAATCCGGGCGGAGACTTCCGCTACGACAGCCTTTTTGTCATTTAGATTGAGACTCACGTTCAACCTCCAAAAGTGATGCTTAGCAACTGCACAGTCGGGTGACTGCCTGCCTCAC
>JAULVH010000215.1:0-3395 GCA_032111105.1 Burkholderiaceae bacterium
CATGCAGCCTGTTAGGCAATTAATGGATGTCCTGAGTAGATTGGCCAATCCAGAGGCCTGTTTGTTCACGCCCAACGACTTACGCTCAATACTTCCCGAGCATTCAGCCAAAGCCTTCAATACGCTAATGAGTCGTGCGGCCAGAGAAGGACATTTCACAAAGATTTGCCGAGGCTTATATCTCTACGAAAAAGCCAAGCCCGATCGAGGATTAGTTTTGCTCCGTGCTGTGTCAAAACTGCGCCCACTTGCGCTGAACTACTTGAGTTTGGAAACCGTTTTAAGCGATGCAGGCGTCATCTCACAAATACCCATTAATCGCATCATGGTCATGTCCTCTGGGCGATCTAGCATCATTGACTGCGGCTCATGGGGAAGCATAGAGTTTGTAAAAACCCGGCAACTACCCAACGACCTAGTCGGGCAACTTGTCTACGACCCCAGAGCACGTTGTTGGCGTGCAAACGTTGCACAAGCTCTCAGAGATATGCGAGCCACACATAGAAATCTTGATTTGATTGATAGGGAAGTAGCCGATGCGTTTATTTGATCTAGCAGGCTATAGCTCGTATGCCGCTAATCTCACACAACTTAGGCAAGATTGAAAAAAAACTAATTTGCATAGTGGACACGAATTCAGTGGCTTGCTAAATAACTCATCCGCCGTCACAGAAGAATTCCTTCATTCGCGATATTTTTTAAAAGCCATGGATTAGAATAATTCTCCGGCTGATTCCATTCAGACTCCCATATGGGCAACGGCTGTATACGAATGCCTGTATCCAGCAGCACGTCATATGCCAGATCATCCATCGCTAATTTAGTAGCGATAAACTTTCCGGGCGATCCGCGCAATAGCACGGCAACATCAGCATCGCTATCTGTTCGATGGGTATTTCTGGCTCGGCTACCAAATAAAATCAGACCTGCAAAATCAATGCGCACAGAAACCTTATCTTCAAATGCACGTAACGCATTCACAGTGGCCGAGTCAATTTGTTTGTCTGCGATCTTATCTACTGCCATATCTAGTCACCCCATACACCTTTACAACTGCGGAATAGCTCCATAAGAGCCACCCATGTACTTGGCGTACAAGTTGTCATCTGCGCGAATGCCTTTAACTTCATCTAGTCGCCAAGCGTTGCTATGACAGTTTTCATCCTTCTCCACGAGCACAACTTGTGCTTTATGCAGCAAGTTCAACACTTCAATGGAGTGACAAGTAAATAAAATTTGTGCATTGTGCGGATTCGTCTCTGGAGAAAAGAACAAATCCAAGATAGGCACCAGCATGTGTGGATGCAAATCAGATTCAAGTTCATCAATGACCGCTACGCCACCTGAATTTAAAACGGGCAAGAGACGTGAAAGTAAAATAAAAGCCGACTGCGTACCACTCGATTCATACTTAAGCATGATGGAATGCTCAAGATCGTTTACTTTGTGAACACCAAAGGGAATATAAATATCTCCCTTGTCTCCATCAGGATGCATGACGGTTTGTCGTTCAATACGAATATCCGTCAAACCCAAATCCCAATCTTTGATTAATTTCGTCATTGCCAATCGCAAATGATCATTGGCAAAGTACAGTGCTGATGCACCAACCATTTGCCCATCATCTAAGTGGTATCGACCCATGACATACATGTTGGTGCAGACTTGCATCGAACAAATTTTCATCGCCAACGGAACCTGATACTGAGCTGCCGTTGATAGCAACGAAGCGTTTTCACGTACGCGCTCTGCTTCCTTTTGCAAAAAGCCAAACTGGTTCTGTTTAATGTCGTAGCGTTTTGAAGAGGGATTCCAATCCCTTGCAAATACGTAGGAGAAAGCCCTTGATAACTTGCAATAAAGGTGTTCGGAGTAAACGCGAGTTTCGCTAGCTACCAATCGGTATTTCCAGTCGTGGCCATCCATCTCAAATTCAACTTCAAACTCTGAGTTTTCGTTGGCAGCGCCGAAGTGAGCGATTAACGGAATAGGTGCATCAAGCTTGGCGTGGAACGATTGGCAAACGAACCAACTCACGAAGGCCAATGATTTAATCAGCGTTGTTTTACCGCTTGCATTGGGGCCTATCACTGCAAGGGCTTTGCTTAGCTTGGAGCCTAGAGGTGTCTCAAAGGCTCGGTTGTCATCTGGGGTGTGTTTGTTAAGTTCCAGAGAAATGTGAACTTGCTCATGGAAAGACTGAAAGTTGCAAAGAGCAAAGGACTTTAACATACCGCCTCCGATAAAAATGAACGAAATTTCGTTCAAATTTAATAAGTAAGGCGATATTAAATCATATAAAACTCAATTTTGAACATTTTTTTGTTTATTGATGCAATAGCCGCTAGTTCAGGCCACCTACTCCGTCAATTCATTTCAGCCCGTACCACACGCCGCGTCCGCTACCGTGCTGTTCCAGATGATTACGTTTGGTCAGATCGCGGAAATGCTGCTTGAGGGTGTTGCGACTAGTTCCTGTTAATTTGATGGCATCCATCATTGTGATGCGCCCGTGCTCTCGGGCGAATTCCACAATCTGTAGTGACAACTCTGGCAGAGCAGCTAGCACGATCTTTTCTCGTATGACCTTCTTTTCCAGGCGACGAACCTGCTCGGCCAGCGATTGTAAGAAAAACACCAGCCATGGCTGCCAATTGGGCTCCTCAGAGCGGATGGTGCCTTGCGTCTGGCGCAGGGCCAAATAATAGGCTTCCTTGTTCAGCTCAATCACGCTCTCTAGCGAGCTGTAGGGCACATAGGCATAGCCGGCCTGGATCAGCAACAAGGTCGTCAGCCCCCGGCTCAAACGTCCGTTTCCATCCTGAAAGGGGTGAATCTCCAGAAACACCACAACGAAGATTGCGATGATCAACAATGGATGCAGGTGCCCCTTCCCTCGCTCATCATTCACCCAAGACACCAATTCGGTCATCAACCTTGGCGTGTCAAATGGCGTGGCGGTCTCAAAGACGATGCCAATCTGTATCCCGTTTTCATCGAATGCGGCAACGCTGTTCGAATTAGACTTGTACTGCCCCCGATGGCGCGCGTCCTTTTCACTGTGGCGCAGTAAAACCTGATGCAGTTGCTTGATGTGATTTTCGTTGAACGGGATGTCTTGCCATGAGCTGAACACCAGATCCATCAATTCAGCATAACCGGCCACCTCCTGCTCGTCACGACTGTCAAAGGACTTAATGGCCAAATTAGAGAGCAAGCGCTCTACTTCGCGATCACTTAACTTACTGCCCTCGATACGAGTGGACGAGCCAATGCTTTCGATGGTCGCCACCCGCCGTAGCGCCAAAAGTCGCTCAGGGGCCAGTGTTCCCAAGGCACGCCATGCACCTTTAAATTCGTCGATCCGAGCAATCAGACTCAGAATCTTGGGTGTG
>JAULVH010000216.1:0-6896 GCA_032111105.1 Burkholderiaceae bacterium
AGCTGCACTGGCTCGCCACAAAATTCAGAAAAAATTACCGCCTCATTAATCATTTTTAATGACGATGCTAGGGAATTTACTGCTCATGTCTTTGGCTTTTTCAGCGACCGACACGGCCAGCTTACGGGCAATCTGCTTATAAATTTGAGCAACCTGTCCATCGGGATCGGCTACGACAGTAGGTTTACCGGAATCGGCTTGCTGGCGTATGGACATCGTCAGTGGTAAAGCACCCAGAAATTCAACACCATACTCCTGGCACATTTTGGTACCGCCACCTTCACCAAACACCGGCTCTGCATGACCGCAGTTACTGCAGATATGCGTACTCATGTTCTCGATAATTCCAAGAATAGGAATACCGACTTTCTCAAACATCTTTAGACCTTTGCGAGCATCCAGCAGCGCAATATCTTGCGGTGTAGTGACGATCACCGCGCCGGTTACGGGTACTTTTTGCGAGAGCGTGAGTTGTATGTCACCCGTGCCTGGTGGCATATCAACGACCAAATAATCCAAATCACGCCAGTTAGTTTGTTCGAGTAATTGCTGCAAAGCCTGTGTGACCATCGGGCCACGCCACACCATGGGCTGATCGGGATCAATCATGAAACCTATAGAGGCTACTTGCACGCCATAGTTTTCCAATGGCTCCATCGTTTTACCATCGTGCGATTCGGGTTTGCCTGACACACCCATCATCATGGGTTGTGACGGGCCATAAATATCAGCATCCAGTAATCCGACACTCGCGCCTTCTGCGGCTAGTGCCAGCGCCAGATTGACTGCCGTGGTGGATTTACCTACACCGCCCTTACCTGAAGCCACCGCAATGATGTTGCGCACATTGGGCATCAACTTGACCCCGCGTTGAACAGAGTGCGCCACGATTTTTGAACGTACGTCGATGCCAACCTTGCCTATGCCAGGAATCGCTTCCAGGGCTTTTACGGCGCTCTCACGAATGATATTCAACTGACTTTTGGCTGGATAACCGAGCTCAATATCGAGTGCGACATCGGCACCGTTAATCTGAATATTTTTTACCGATTTACTGGTAACGAAATCTTTATTCGTGTTTGGGTCTATGACGTGCGACAAAGCGTTACGTACAAGTTCAAGTGTGATGCTCATTACGTCTCCTGATCAATAGATCGCTAACTACTATGCCAATAACGTCAGAGGGCGGGCCCTATGAGCCCGCCCTCTGTGCGACGAGAAGGTCTCGTCTATTTAAAAAGTACAGCTGATTTTTGCAAGGTAACCCAAATGCCATACGCCAGCGGTAAGCCTACAGCTAGCCAGGCCAGCGGCGCAATCGCTGCACCGCTAGTGCCTTCAGAACCCGCGTTACCCGTTGTTGCTGAGGCCAGTGAGCGTTCGTGTGCGAGTTGTTTTTCATGCGCAAGCTCAGCATCGGACATGAAATGCTTCTCTGCCACCGGACGCACCAACAAATTCGCAATCAAACCCACTACCAGCATAGCGGCCAGCACATAAAAAATCGGGCCGTAAATTTGATCAAATGGGATTTTTTGCTCAAGACGTACGTCGTGCATGTAGTTGACTACTACCGGGCCTAAAATACCGGCGGTAGACCAGGCTGTGAGCAAACGACCATGAATGGCTCCTACAAACTGGGTGCCAAACATATCTGCCAAATACGCTGGTATGGTCGCAAAACCACCGCCATACATAGACGCAATGATGCAAAAACAAAAAACAAAGATAGGCAATGATTTCCAACCTGCTGCCACGGAAGCCAACACATACATGGCAATACCAAGGATAAAGAAAATCACATAAGTAGGACGACGTCCCAGTTTGTCTGATGAGGAAGCCCACACAAAACGGCCACCAATATTAAACAAAGAAATTAATCCTACAAAACCCGCGCCTATAGCAACCGCACCGGCGAGTAATTCTTTGTTTAGTTTGAGATCAGCAAAACCAATGTCAGGCTGGCCAATTAAGGCGCCAGCAAAAGTCTCTTGCAACATAGGCGATGCGGCTCCAATGATGCCGATACCTGCCGATACATTCATGCACAAGATGACCCATAGCAGCCAAAACTGCGGCGTCTTGTGAGCGTTTTTAAGATGAACATGATGAGCAGCGATCATGGCATTTGTACCTGCGGCTACTGGCGGCTCCCAACCTGCAGGTTTCCATCCCGTAGCCGGCACACGGTAACCAAAAGCGCCAGCGAACATAAATACCGAATACACGATGGCCAGGGTGACAAAGGTTTGCCATACACCCGGGTCGCCCGGGCTGGCAAATTTACCCATCAACAGCGTAGCCAAGGGTGAACCTATCATCGCGCCGCCACCAAAGCCCATAATGGCCATACCGGTGGCCATGCCGCGCCTGTCGGGGAACCATTTGATAAGCGTAGATACAGGTGAGATATAGCCTAAGCCCAAACCCACGCCCCCAATCACGCCCGAGCCCAGCCACATCAACCACAGCTGGTGCTGATGCACACCAAAGGCAGAAATCAGTAAGCCGCCGCACCAGCAAATTGCTGAAACAAAGCCTGCTTTACGTGGACCAGCGCGCTCTAGCCAACCGCCCCAGATCGCCGCTGAACAACCGAGCAAAACGAAAAAGAGGGTGTACATCCAGCCCAGATCAAACTGGGTCCAGTTGCAGTCTGTGGCAAACAGCGCGCGCCCGGTACCGGCAAGCTTGTCGCCAAAGGTCGTCGCACCAGCGGAACAAGCAGCTAGTGGTGTCCCATCGGGGCCGATAAGCGCATTGCCTAAAGGCTTCCAAAACACGGAAAAACCGTAGGCCATACCTATACATAAATGAATCGCAAGTGCCGCTGGCGGTACCAGCCAGCGGTTAAAGCCTGAGCCAGCGATCGTATTTTCTTTCGCCAGCAAATTAGAAAAACCCATATCTCCTCCAGAAGTCTGCCCTGTAACTGCGGCCTGTATATGATTTTTTTTACAGATCTGAGCTGCACCTGCGCAAGTCAGTCTGCTACATTGTTATGCTTATCCAGCGCGGAAACTAGCACCGCCTATTCTAATCCGCAATATGCAAAACTTATCATAATGTTCAAGGTCAAGATCAATCCCCATTGGGAAATCAAGCGCTCTGAGGGCAAAGCGCTTGATACGGCAGTACTTTTGTCGCTGCTACGTGCCATCGAAGAAACCGGTTCTATCGCCCGTGCGGCCCAGACCGTCGGACTCTCCTATCGCTATGCCTGGGGTCTGTTGCGCGACGCCGAGGCCTTGTTTGGTCACAGTTTGATGCAAACCGGCCGTGGTCGGGGTACACAACTCTCGCCCTTGGCAGAAAAACTGATCTGGGCTGATCGCCGGGTCACAGCTCGACTATCACCCACGCTCGATAGCCTGGCATCTGAATTGGAAACCGAGCTGGGTAAAACGGTGGGCATACAGGGCTCGATGATACGACTGGATGCAAGCCATGGATTTGCGGTAGCTGCATTTCTCAAACAAGCGAGTGAATCGGGCTTATCGATCGATTTGCGATATCGCAATAGTAGTGATGCGGTGGCCTCGCTTTCGCGCGGTGAATGTGATTTGGCAGGATTTCATGTGCCCTTGGGTGATTTCGAAACTCCCGCTATGGAACGCTACGGACGGTGGTTAGATCCGAAAACACATCAGCTCATTCATTTGGCTGTGCGTTCGCAAGGTTTGTTTGTGAATCCAGGTAATCCACTCAACATACATAGCATTACTGATTTGTCGCGCAAAGATGTGCGTTTCGTCAATCGACAAGCGGGGTCAGGTACACGCATGCTGCTTGAACTGATGATGCAGCGAGTGGGTCTCTCACCTACGCAAATCTCTGGTTTCGAAAATACAGAATTTACACATTCTGCCGTCGCCGCTTATATCGCCAGTGGCATGGCCGATGTGGGCTTTGGTGTGCAAACGGCGGCTGAGCGTTTCAAACTTGATTTCATTCCCTTGGTTAGTGAGCGTTACTTCTTTGCCATCAATGCAGAGGTGTTAAATCAACCTGCCGTGGGGCAGCTGGTGTCTGTCTTACGATCGCCTGGCTTTCGTCTGGTGGTTAACCAACTACCGGGATATAACGCCACCAACACCGGAGAAATTCTCACGTTAAGTGAAGCCTTTGCTTAGTCGTAAAACAAAAGACACGTGCACGGTATGAAGCTCTCTATCAGTGATATCAGCGGACTTATTCTGGCTGGGGGCTTAAGCACTCGTATGGGTGGTCACGATAAGGGCTTACAACTTCTCGATGGCCGCCCCATGGTGCGCCACGTGATTGAGCGCCTTCAACCTCAAGTAGGACCTATGCTCATTAATGCCAATCGTCACCTCGACGACTACACAGCATTTGGTCTGCCCTTGGTGTCTGATCTCATCAGCGGATATGCCGGGCCTCTGGCGGGCTTGCACGCTGGCCTAAGTCATTGCACCACTCCCTACCTGGTAAGCGTGCCATGTGATTGTCCTTACCTACCGATTGATCTGGTCAGCCGCTTAGGAGATGCGCTCATTTCTTCGAATGCTCAAGCGGCCTATGCAGTGACCATGAACGAGAATCAGACAGAACATCATCCGGTATTCTGTCTGTTAAAGCGCGACACCCTGGATACACTGAGCGACTACTTAAACAACGGTGAGCGCAAAGTTGTCGCGTGGTTGTTAAGCCTTGATCACGCGCAGGTTGCCTTTGACGACAGGGCGGCATTTTTAAATATCAATACACCCGGTGATTTATCGGCGATCAATACTATGAACTGATCTTGGGCTTGAAATGCTTATCGCTGATTCTGAATTTTCCGCGTCTGTCACCCATTAAGTGACGTAACTCAGCAATCGAGAGCGCACTCACCTCATGCATACGAATGAGCAGCGATGCTGTTACTGGAAGACGTCGATGACGTATTTTGCTAATGACCGGTGGTGAGACTTCAAGTGCGCGCGAAAGAGCTGCATCATTTTTGAGATTAAGTTTGCTTATTAAAGATGCCAATAAACGATCAGGATCGTAGTGCTGTTTCGCTTGCATGTTTTCATGTTCCATAGAGTCCTCGAATGAGTTTTGAAGTCATAGCGATTCTCGCTTCATGCACTTCAACGTTATTGAGA
Organism: Burkholderiaceae bacterium; assembly: GCA_032111105.1. GTDB lineage: Bacteria > Pseudomonadota > Gammaproteobacteria > Burkholderiales > Burkholderiaceae_D > Pernthalerella. The sequence continues at coordinate 5,112 of JAULVH010000216.1, forward strand.
CTCCACAACTTTCATAGCGCAATGCAAAGATTTGCTGTTACCTCCTGCGTCAACGCAAATGACCACTGATAGGCAAAGCTGTTTTGTACTTCACCTGTTTGAGTGCAAAGCTGGATTTGATATTTTTAATGCCGGGTATGCGCGTTAAGTTATCGAGTATGAAGCGCTCCAATGCCTGCAAATCAGGCACCACGATACGCAGCAAATAATCTTCGTCGCCCGTCATCAGATAAACCTCCATCACCTCATCGAAATGACTCACCGCTTTTTCAAAGCGTTCAAGAGCAGCGGCCTCTTGCTTTTCTAATGACACACGCACAAACACATTGACCTTTAAACCCAAGGCATGCGGATCCACCAAGGCGACGTAATTAGAGATAACGCCGTCGGCTTCGAGTTTTTTTACGCGCGCCAAAGTAGGCGATGGCGAAAGGCTGACTTTAGTTGCCAGTTCCACGTTGGTTAAGCTGGCGTCCTGCTGCAACCATGTCAATATTTTAAGATCTGTAATATCAAGATTTTCCATCATTAAAATCCTATAAATTACTAATAATCAGTATTTTATGCTTCAATATATGATTATTGCGAACTTTTTCAGCAGCACCTGCCGACAAAAATAGCTTAACTTTATAGCATTAAACACCCTACTCTTTTGACTGCCATGGACATGAGCACTCCCGACCATTTGGTCCGACACACCGACATCGACGAACAAGAAACCGCTGAATGGATAGCCTCGCTGCAGTCTGTGTTAGCTAGCGCAGGCCCGGAGCGTGCGCGCTTTCTACTCTCTAAGCTCTCGTCGGCCGCACGCGATGCAGGCCTTAACTGGCGCGACGCACGCATTACGCCCTACATCAACACCATACGCGCCACCGATGAACCTGCGTACCCGGGTGGCTCAGATGCGGTCAATCTCGAAGAACGCATCGCGAGTATCTTGCGCTGGAATGCGCTGGCTATGGTGGTGCGCGCCAACCGCGCCTATGGTGAACTCGGTGGACACATCGCCAGCTACGCCTCAGCGGCTGATTTATTTGAAGTCGGATTTAATCATTTTTTCCGTGCGCGCACGCCTGAATTTGGCGGCGATTTAATTTATTTTCAGCCGCACTCTGCACCAGGTATTTATGCGCGTGCTTTTTTGGAAGGACGTCTGGGCGAAGACAATCTCTCGCACTACCGTCAAGAGATACAAGCCAAACAACGCGGCGTACAAGGATTGTCGTCGTATCCGCATCCGTGGCTGATGCCTGACTTTTGGCAATTTCCTACCGGCTCTATGGGACTGGGGCCTATTAGTGCGATCTACCAAGCGCGCTTCATGCGGTATTTAGAGCACCGCGGATTAATGGCCGCTCAACCACGCAAGGTATGGGGAGTGTTTGGCGATGGCGAAATGGATGAGCCTGAATCACTGGCAGCCTTGTCGCTGGCCTCACGTGAAAAACTCGATAACTTAGTGTTTGTCATTAACTGCAATTTGCAACGACTCGATGGCCCAGTGCGCGGTAACGGCCACATCGTCGATGAACTTGAAACATTGTTTGGCGGCGCAGGTTGGAATGTCATCAAATTATTGTGGGGATCGGACTGGGATTCATTGCTGGCGCGCGACCACACGGGTGAATTAGTGGATGCCTTAAATCGTACCGTTGATGGCCAACTGCAAACCTTTGCGGCGAATGATGGCGCGTTTAATCGTGAACATTTTTTTGGTCAAAACCCTGCACTCAAAGCCATAGGCGATACGCTCACTGACGATGAAATCGACAGGCTAAAACG
>JAULVH010000217.1:0-15684 GCA_032111105.1 Burkholderiaceae bacterium
TTCCATAACGACAGGATCAAACGAATACGCTTTAGCGACTATCAGTGCAGCTTCTTTGGGATTTTGATAAATAAATTCCACACCGCGTCTGCGTCCTTCGATGATGGCTTTTATTTTTTTAGGATTAGCCTTCGCAAATTCTGAAGTGGTTACACCCACCGTTTGCGTTAAATTATTTTGAGCTAAAACATCACGCGCAAAAAACAATACACGAAACTTTGCCTTATTTTGCGTGTACACCGGCTCGCCTAGATAAGCTACATCTATCGCCTTTTGCTGCAATGCTGTCATTTGCGAACCCACACTGCCCACCGCAACCCGCTCCACGCCTGACATTTTTTGATGATTAAGCACCAGCGTTGTGACCATATCCGTCACACTTTTAGGCGTGGTGTAACCCAGTTTTTTACCTTTGAGATCGGCAATGGTTTTTAGGGGTGAATCTGGCAGCGTTACCCACACTAAATCGGATAGATTTTGTACGCCACCACACACTATGCGTATATCTAATCCCTCACGTTCGGCTGCAATCGCAGCACCAAGTGAGACTTCCCCAAACGGTAAGCCACCCAGAATCATGTTGCGTACGGTGGTGCCACCCCCTTTGGAGCTATAGATACCGCTGATATCTATACCGGCCTGACGAAAATAGCCTCGCTCCATGGCAACCGCATAGGGTGCTCCGTACAACAACACACCCCAGTGAGTAACAGAGATTTGCTCAGCGATCGCTGAGCCAGAAAATAACGCCAGTAATAAAACCAGGCCGTGAAATCGCCTCAAACAGTTAGAAAACATCACGGCCTCCAAGCTAGGCACCCCCCAAATGGAGGTTATTAATTAGATATGAAATTCATCATAAATAATTTTAGCTGAAATTTTACCGGACATTAAATTTAATTTAACCAAAAGTTAGTTTTATTTTAACCGGGAAGGTAGGCTGCCAATTCGCGCTCCAGCCCCTTGGGGTCACTGGCCAAAGCACCATTAATCCAACCCGTCATGTCGCCCACATAGACATCCTCTTCACCGCTGGCCAGACCCGCCAATATCGCTTGCGCTACATCGGCCGGAGAATTTTTCGGACCATCGTAGCCTTTGGCCATATCGGTATCAACGGCACCAGTCATCACCGACTGAACAAACGTATGTTGAGCAGCCAACTCAGCACGTACGCTCTCCGTCATACGTAAATTAGCGGCTTTGGATGCGCTGTAGGAGCCATACGCAGGTATGGTGGCTTTTGCGACGATAGAAATCACATTCACCAGTGCGCCACCACCGTGGGCTTTCAGTACAGGTGCAAATGCGCGGCACATAGCGAGCGTGCCAAAATAATTCGTTTCCATTTCAGCACGTGCTGCTTTGAGCGAGTCCGCTGCTATGCAACCCGATGCATGATTTGCACCTGCATTATTGATAACAAGATGCACATCGCCACATTGAGCAACGGCAGCAGCAACCTGAGCGTCATTGGTGATATCTAAAGTAATCGCCACCACTTTGCCACCACTGCTGGCGACCAAATCTTTTACGCCAGCTGTATCTCGCGCTGCAGCATAAACTTTGGCTGCCCCCGCTGCTACCAATGCCTCAACAATGGCGCGTCCCACGCCACGATTAGTTCCGGTAACCAGCGCAACTGTGTTCTTGATCTCCATTGCTTTTCCTTTTCTTGTCTTATTGTTTATTTAGGATAGTCCTGCGTGCCTATGCTACCGTAACGGGCTTTCGTAAACACAAAATCTAGTGCAAAACCGACTTTGAAATATCTGAACTTTCTATTCCAAACAAGGACGACCCAGTGAAAAATTCAGCTTCTCCCTCTGTAAAAACCCGCAACATAAAAATTGAAGCCAGCGACGGCAGCGGAAAATTCAGCGCCTATTTGGCCAAACCCGCGTCGGGTAAAGGTCCTGGCTTAGTGATTGCGCAAGAAATTTTCGGTGTCAATGCCAATATGCGCGAGATTGCTAACTACTATGCAGAAGAAGGCTATGTAGTTTTAGTTCCGGATTTATTCTGGCGTCAGAAGCCCGGCGTCGAACTCGGTTACACCCCTGAAGACTGGCAAAAAGCGTTTACGTATTTTCAGGGCTTTGATCAAGATCTGGGCGTGGACGATATACAAGACGCCATCACCACATTGCGAGACATGCCCGGTGTGAGCGGCGATGTCGGTGTGCTGGGTTTTTGTCTGGGCGGCAAACTCGCGTATCTGGCAGCCTGCCGCACGGATGTGGACGTCGCTATCGGTTATTACGGCGTAGGTATAGAAGATGCGCTGGACGAAGCAGATGAAATCGAATGCCGCGTAGTTTTACATATAGCTGGCTTAGACAAATACTGCCCTGAAAAAGCTCAGGAAAAAATTAAAAAGCGTTTAGGTAAACGCGAAGGCTTTGAAATTTATATCTACCCCGATGCAGATCATGCGTTTGCCCGTCCAAATGGTGAGCACTTTCATAAAGCCTCCGCTTTAATGGCGCATCAGCGCAGCGTGGCTGCGTTGCGTGAAGAAATCGGCCCGCATTTTGATCTGTCGGCGTTGTGGGATAAACACTGCGAATATGAATTTGGAACACGTGATGTTGATGCCACCATGAGTACGATGGTCGCTGAGCCCTATGTAAACCATATTCCTACCATGACCGGTGGTGTTGGCTATGAACAGCTGCATCGTTTTTACAAACATCACTTCGTCAATAGCAATCCCCCCGATACATCGTTGATTCCTATTTCACGCACGGTGGGTGCAACTCAAGTGGTTGATGAAATGCTGTTTTGTTTTACGCACACCTGTGAAATACCCTGGATGCTTCCGGGAGTGCCGCCTACCGGCAAACGCGTAGAGATCCCGCTACTGGCCGTTATCAAATTCCGTGGTGATAAGCTCTACCACGAGCATATCTACTGGGATCAGGCCAGTGTGTTGGTACAAATAGGTAAGCTCGATCCTAAAGGATTACCAGTCGCAGGTATAGAAACCGGTAAAAAATTACTCGACGAATCATTGCCATCGAATACCCTGATGGCTGCCTGGAAGAATTCGGAAGGTAAGTAAACAGCATTAAGAAAAACTACGGCTATGAGCATCGTCAGCATGACGATCATTAGTTCTATCTACCCAAACTGAGACGCATTTAAAAATGATTATAGAAACACTGCAAAACCCACGTCCTGCGATTTTTCCAGATAACCCGGGATTTGGCCGCTTGTATACCAACCGTATGTTTACTCAGCACTACACGGAAGATCAAGGTTGGCATGATGCCCGCATAGGTGCATTTGGCCCTTTGCCTATGCATCCGGTGGCTCAAGTTTTACACATAGGCTTGGCTATTTTTGAAGGCACCAAGGCCTACAGACGTGAGGATGGAAACATCAATCTATTTCGCGTGGATAGAAATATGGCGCGTTTGAATCGATCTGCAGTCAGGCTGGGTATGCCAGAAATCGATCCTGCAACGCACATCGATTACATAGAGTCTTTGGTCAAATTAGAGCATGAATGGGTACCACGTCTGCCTGACTGCACGCTCTACATACGGCCTGTGGTTATTAGTACCGAAGAGACTCTGGAAGTACGCATAGGGAAAAAGTTTTTACACTATATTTTTCTTAGTCCGGTGGGTCCGTATTTTGCGAATGGCTTTAATCCTGTGGCTGTCCATATTTCACACGACTATGTACGTGCAGTAAAAGGCGGCACAGGCGAGGCAAAAACTACCGGTAATTATGCAGGTACGGTCGCGGTCGCTGAGCAAGTCAGGCCGCACGGTTATCAACAAGTGTTGTGGTTGGATGCGATAGAGCGACGTTACATAGAAGAAGTCGGCGCTATGAACATTATGTTTGTGCGCGATGGAAAACACCTAGTTACTCCTGCTCTCTCAGGCAGCATCTTGCATGGTGTAACACGCGAATCAGTTTTGCAGCTGGCTCCAGATCTTGGATACACCGTCAGTGAAGAACGCCTTGATGTCGATGAGATTTTGGCTGACATAGAAAAAGGTCGCATCACCGAAGCGTTTGGTGTAGGTACGGCAGCGGTAGTTTCACCCGTTGGAAAATTTGGCTACAAGGGCAAAGAATACCGTATCAATGATGAAAAAGCCGGGCCAGTCGCAACGCATTTATACACTGCGCTCACCGATATACAGTATGGCCGAGCGCCTGATCCCTACGGTTGGATGCGTACCATAAAAGTTGATTGATACAGAGCCGCTGAATCTATTCCTTATTTTGGAGAACCACGTAATGACGCATGAAACTCTGAGCTGCGATTTGTCTGAAAACATTTTGACAGTCACGCTAAATCGGCCAGACAAACTGAATGCATTCACTGTCACTATGGCCAATGAATTAATTTCAGTATTTAATGACGCCAGCGAAAATGATGATGTACGCGTCATCATCGTCACCGGCGCCGGACGCGCATTTTGTGCCGGCATGGATTTGGCAGTCAGCGGCAATGTATTCGGTTTGGATGAGACGCAACATCCCACCATGCAAGACATGAATGAACGACTGGATGATCCTGCGATTGTTAAAGGCGTGCGTGATACCGGTGGTCGTGTCTCGCTGTCGATTTTCAATTGTAAAAAACCAGTAATAGGTGCCATCAATGGCGCTGCCGTTGGTGTAGGTGTCACCATGCAGTTGGCCATGGATATACGCTTAGCCTCGGAACACGCCAAGTTTGGATTCGTGTTTGGCAAAATCGGTATCGTTCCCGAAGCCTGCTCCACCTGGTTCTTGCCGCGCATCGTGGGTGTCGCTAAAGCGCTGGAGTGGATACACACTGCCGAAATTTTTTCTGCGGATGAAGCGCATAAACACGGCCTGGTCAAAGAAGTTGTGCCGGCCGATCAATTGCTCTCTCGCGCACGCGAACTGGCACGCATGATAGCTACTGAGCGCTCACCCACATCAACTGCCATGGCGCGTCAAATGATTTACCGCAATAGCGCCTTTAGTCATCCAGAAGAAGCGCACAAGGTGGAATCGCTCGCCATGTTTTATGCCAGCATTACCGATGGCAAAGAAGGCGTGACCGCTTTTACTGAAAAGCGCAAACCAAATTTCACTTCCAAGCCCTCCCAGATGCCCGATTTTTATCCGTGGTGGTGAACGACATATCCCTTATACTCAAACCAGCCTGGTCGTTCGCGCGGAGAGTTCGACCAGAGATAACTCTGCTGCGCCACAGCATAATTTCGCTTACGCGAATTTTTAAACCCAGCTTAGGCAACGACGAATTGCATTAAATCGCATGACGCTTCAGGGTTCCACTTATAAGAACAGGAGACAACCATGAGCATCAAAGACAATAACGCACCAAAACAACCCCAACGTCGCAAACTGATTCAAGGCGCAACGGCACTCGCCGGTATGGCCAGCATTGGTTTCCCTTACATCTCGCTGGCACAAAACAAACCTATACGTGTGGGTATGCCCACCATCTTGTCAGGTCGAGTTGCCATGCTGGGGCAGGCATCGACCAATGCCGCATTAATGGAAGTAGAAAAATTCAATGCCGCGGGTGGTTTGGGTGGCCGCAAGATTGAGTTAGTTATTCGTGACTCCAAAGGTCAGCCACAAGAAGCGGCTCGCGTAGCCCGTGAACTGGTCACTGCTGAAGGCTGTGAAATTATTTATGACGGTGAAGCTTCATCGGGCGCATTTGCTGTGCATGAAGTGGCACGTGATCTGGGTGTGCTGGTCATACATACCTGCTCAGAAACCTCGGCGCTGACAGCCGATCCTAAATTACGTACACCGCTAGCGTTTCGCTGCGCACGTCAGGGCATACACGATGCAGTAATTGGTGGTGCCTATGCGGCCAAAATTGCGAAAGAAAAAAATCTGCGTCGCTGGATGACCTGCTCACCCGACTACGCGTATGGACGCGATACCACAGCTGAATTTATCGATCACTTAAAATTGTTTAATAAAGATGTTGAGATCGTGGGTGATGTCTGGCCAAAATTATTCCAGGCCGATTACAGCGAAAACATTACGCGTCTGCTGCAAGGTAATCCACAAGCGGTGTATTCCTGCTTATGGGGCGGAGACCTAACATCGTTCATCGATCAATCGAATATCTATGCCTTGTTCAAAGAAAAGCAGTTCTTTGGTGTGAACATGGCGGATTACGCTGTACTGCATAACGTGAAATCTGTGCCCTTGGGTCTGCATTCCGGTAATCGTTATCTGAAGAGCTTCCCCAACAATTCCGGCAACAGCGCATGGGCAGATGCCTATCAAGCCAAGTACCGCGATTTACCACTGAACTGGGCGTGGCAAAACGCTGCAGGCATACAGTTTCTTACCGCTGCGATGAAAAAAGCCAAGAGCGCAGAAGGCAGCAAAATCGCTGCTGCACTGAAAGGCCTGACTATCGATTCCCCTTTCGGCGCCAATGGCAAACTCACCATGCGCGCAGACGATCACACCCTGGTGGACTATGCACTGGGCTGGGGCGAGCTGTCTGGCAAAGAGCCCTTCATGGCTAATCCTGTTCCAGGCAATTGGAAACAGATCGCCGAACTCGAAGCAGAGTGGAAAAAACGCAAGGGCTTTGCATAAGTCTTTACTACTGTCCCGCCTACTCAGGTGGGACAGTCTTATCGCGTGCGGTTAATCCCCACTGTTTCGTTCTTCAGGAGCACTGATTGAATCCCTCTGCTTTGCTTGATTGTCTGAGTTCGATGTCGTGCATCGTGACTCAACTCTCCACCGGCTTGATAGTTGGCTCGCTACTTTTTTTAGTCGCTGCTGGCTTAACGCTGATTTTTGGTGTCTTGGGCATTGTCAATTTTGCCCATGGCTCGTTCTACATGCTGGGCGCCTATGTCGCTTTGACTGCTTACCGCGTCACGGGCAGTTTCGCATTATCGATACTGGCCGCTGGCATAGGTGTCGGTTTATTCGGATTGATTTTCGAGCGGTTTTTTATGCGCCGCGTTTATAACGCCGATGTCTTGATGCAGTTACTGGTCTGCTATGCGCTCGTGCTGATGATGGATGACATAGTAAAAATCGTCTGGGGCGCAGAATTCCAATCCATGGGCATGCCAGATGAATTTCAAGCGCCGCCGCTATTTATTCTCGGCGGTGTTGTTCCGGTCTTTTATGTGTATCTGATTGCTGCTGCCGCACTGATTGCTGTGGTGCTGTGGGCAATACTAAATCACACTCGATTAGGAAAAATTGTTCGCGCCGCAGCTCAAAACCCCACCATGACTTCCGCACTCGGTCTCAACACCGGTTTGATTTATGCGGGTGTATTTGCGTTTGGTGGTGCGCTCGCAGGTATGGCCGGTGGCTTAGCAGCACCGGTGCGATCGATGTCGCCGGGCATGGGATTTTCCATATTGATTGAATCCTTCATCGTCACTGTCATCGGTGGCATGGGATCGGTGAGTGGCGCTTTGGTCGGTGCGTTAATGATAGGTTTGATACGCGCCTTTGGCACCATAGGTTTCCCTCTGTTTGTTGAAGGTCTGATGTTCATTGCTATGGCATTGATACTGATACTGCGTCCGAATGGATTGCTCGGTAAGGAAACACGCGCATGAAACAGTCATCCACTTTTCGCTCAGATTTTTTATGGGCATTGCTGGTATTAGCATTGCTGGTACTACTGCCTACCGTAACCTCTTCACGTGTCTTACTTGATTACGTAATCCGCTTAGCTGCAATGGGCATCTTCGCTACCTCACTTAATATTTTGGTGGGCTACGGCGGGCTGGTATCGTTTGGTCATGCAATGTTTTTTGGTGGTGGTGCGTATGCCTTTGCATTAATGATGCAAAGAACATCGGTTTCTATCCCACTCGCCATGCTGGTGGCTATCGTATTTTGCGCACTCTTAGGACTCATCGTCGGTGCCATCTGCGTTCGGCTGAAAGAAATTTACTTTTCGTTTCTTACCTTAGCCTTTCAAATGCTGCTGCACAGTGTGATCCTGACGTGGACCTCATTAACAGGCGGTGATCAAGGGCTGATGGGCGGTATTCCTCGCACACCTTTTTGGGGTATTCATCTGGCAGAGCACACGCAGTTTTACTGGTTTGCCTGCGTCATGGCAGTCGCTTGTCTTTTGCTCATACGCACCGTACTGCAATCACCCTTTGGCTATACCTTGCGTATGGTGCGCGACAGCGCCGAGCGTGCGCGCTATTTGGGCATCGATGTATGGCGAGTGAAACTCTATGCTTTCGTTCTTGCTTCATCGTTAGCGGGTGCAGGCGGCATCATTATGGCTCTGTTTGTATCCGGTGCATTCCCTGATTTCGGTTACTGGACCATGTCGGGTGAAGCGATCTTCATGATCATGATGGGTGGTTTAAATATATTCATAGGGCCTGTTGTAGGCGCTGCATTACTGCTGCTGTTTAATGATGTGATTACGCGAACCACGGAATTCCATGGCTTAGCGCTCGGTATTGTGGTGCTGCTGTTTGCTTTAGGCTTTAAGCGAGGCATTACTGATTTTGTACAACAACTCATACACACAATTAAAAATAAGAGAGACGCGCAATGAGTAAAAAAACTGTAACCGTCGTCACTGGTGGTGCCAGTGGTATTGGTGCTGCGTGCGTGCAGCATCACGTAAAGCGTGGCGATGATGTCATCGTACTGGATCTGCCAGGTACCTGGTCGGATGCAAAAACCAAAGAAACCGGTGTTAAGGCTTTCTATCCTTGCGATGTACTCATAGACGAAACAGTCCACGAGGCGGCCAAACTCATAGAAAAAAATCACGGTGCAGTTACCGGACTGATTAATAGCGCAGGTATCTTGCAGCGCAAGCTGCCACCCGAACAATTAACCATGGCCGAGTGGGACAAAGTCACCGATGTCGATCAACGCGGTACGTATTTATGCTGCGTTGTGTTTGGTTCGCGCATGGCTGAATTAGGGCATGGCGCGATAGTCAATATCGCATCGATTACAGGCTGGCGTTCTATACCTCTGCATGCGTATGCGCCTGCGAAAGCTGCCGTGATTTCTATGACGATGTGTTTGGCTGCTGAATGGGGACGCTCCGGTGTGCGCGTCAATGCAGTCGCTCCCGGCTACACATTGACTGAAGCACTACAAACAGCGATCGATCGCGGCGATCGTAATCCTGCTGATTTATCTGACCAATCTGCGATGGGCCGATTAGTCATGCCCGATGAAGTCGCTGATGGTGTGGGCTTTCTTTTATCCGATGCAGCACGCGCAATTACGGGCGTAACTTTACCTATCGATGTGGGCTGGCTATGCGGTACCACCTGGGGCACCTATGGCGGTGTGCCACCTGCGCGTCCACTCAAGCCTTAAGATTTATCAGATAGCAAAGCTACGCATGCTTAAAATCGAACATCTACGTAAATCGTTTGGTGGTGTGGTTGCCACCTCCGATGTGTCTATCGATTTCCCTGCTGGCTCCTTGTCAGCGGTGATCGGGCCTAATGGTGCGGGTAAGACGACCTTCTTCAATTTGATTTCTGGAGGTTTGCAACCAGATTCAGGACGCATACTGCTCGACGGTGAAGATATTGTTGGCCTGCCTAGCAGTGAAATCGTACGCAAAGGTATAGGCCGTGCATTTCAAGTGGCTAAACTCTTTAAATCGCTTACGGTTGAAGAGTCGTTACGTGGCGCGTTGCAATCGCCCTTGGGACGTTCTTTGCAAATGCACGGACGCTTTCCTACGGCAGACACACGCGACCGCGCACATGAAGTCATGCAGCAATTAGGCTTAGAGAAAAAAGCCGATATCGTTAGCGGCAATTTATCGCATGGCGACCAAAAGCTGCTCGATATTGCACTGGCTCTCGTACTCAATCCCAAAGTACTGCTGCTTGATGAACCCGTTGCCGGCATGGGTCCAGAAGAGCGCACGCAAATGATAGATACGGTGTATGCGCTGTGGAAGCGAGGTGGATTGACGGTGGTTTTAATCGAGCACGATATGGAAATCGTATTTCGTATTTCCCAGCATATCCATGTGCTCTCGTATGGCAAATTACTCGCGCAGGGTAACCCAGAACAAATTCGTACTAACCCCGCTGTGATTGAAGCCTATCTGGGCACTCCCAAGGAGGCACGCGCATGACGACCATGCTGTCAGTGACGGATCTTGATGTGAACTATGGCACTAGCCAGGTGCTATTCCAATTAAAGCTGCATGTAAAAAAAGGTGAGACGCTGGCTCTGCTGGGTCGCAACGGTGCAGGCAAGAGCACGACCATGAAAGCGATTGCCGGAGTCATACCTGCTCGTCGTGGCCGCGTAGAACTCGAAGGCAAAGCCATTACCGGACTTGCCTCACACAAAATTGCGCGTGCCGGTATAGGGTTTGTACCTGAAGACAGGCAAATTTTTACCGATCTGTCTGTGGAAGATAATTTATTGATCGCCACTAAGCGCGGAGCACATGGTCAACAGGATTGGTCTATCGCGCGCGTGTATGACATGCTGCCGCTACTTAAACCTTTGCGCGAACGTCTGGGTGGACAGTTGTCTGGTGGTGAGCAGCAAATGCTGACCATAGGCCGCTCATTGATGGGTAACCCTGATTTGCTGTTACTTGATGAGCCTAGTGAAGGTCTCGCACCCATCATGGTGCAAAAGATAGGCGAACTCGTTGAAGACTTGCGTAAATTAGGAACCACAATAGTGCTGGCCGAACAAAATTTACATTTCTGCTTAGGTTTAGCTGATCGCGCGGTGGTGATCGACAAAGGCACGGATGTTTTCGAAGGCAGTATTGCTGATCTTGAAGCGAATGCCGATATCAAACAACGCTATCTCTCTGTTTAATTAAAAAAATTATGTCTCTGTCTCTCCCCAAAGCATTTGATATGCAAGGCCAGCGCGTGCTGATTACCGGTGCTGCTGGCGGTATAGGATCCGAAACCGCCAAGCTCTGCAGTGAACTCGGTGCGATAACCATACTGACAGATATCGCAAGCGTTACGAAAAAATTAGAGGCTTTAGCTTCTTCTCTGAAAAATGTGGAAGCCGTTCATGCGCTCGACATTACCGATCGCAAAGCGGTTGAGGCTATCGTTGCACAACATGCGCCTATTACCGCGCTAATCGACACGGCAGCGATTTGTCCGTTTGATGAAGACTGGATGGCACCGGATTGGAATGAACTATCGTTTCATCGCGTGATGGAAGTGAATGTGCTCGGACCGATTAATTTAGTACGTGCTGTCATGCCCGGCATGATGGAGCGCAAGCAAGGCAGCGTTGCGCTGTGTGGATCAATCGCCGGATGGATGGGTGGTTTGTTAGCTGCGCCTCACTATGCAGCGTCTAAAGGCGGCGTGCATGCACTGGTGCGTTGGTTTTCACAACGCGCCACACCGCATGGAGTGCGCGTTAATGCGGTGGCGCCCGGCCCGATTGCAACGGGTATGACGGATGGTCAGCCCTACCCCACAGAAAAATATCCTATGCAGCGCATGGGCAGACCCGATGAAATTGCCAATGCGCTGGTATTTTTATGCACGCCTGCCGCATCGTTCATGGCGGGCAGCATTATGGATGTGAATGGCGGCGTGCTAATGCGCTGATGCGCTGATGCAGTGATTAACTCTGCGACAGAGTGAAGCCGCGATAACCATCGTTAGTCGCATCAGCCACTATCTTTTGGTATTTTGCAAAACCACCGGCGTAAGGCATAAACACACGTGGCTTGCCGGGCACGTTGGCACCGAGATACCAGGAATGGGTAGCACTCGGCAGCAAGGTGGAGTTCGCTGCATGATTGACTTCCAGCACCCAATCGTCCGCTGCTTTTTCCTGCGCTTCTATGCGCTGAACACCTTGCTCACGCATATCTTTAATGCAGCGCGTGATCCAATCGACGTGATGCTCAATCGCTGGCGGCATATTGCACAAAACCGAAGGGCTACCCGGCCCTGTGACGGTAAACATGTTGGGGAAACCCGGTACTTGCAAACCCAGATAATTACGCGGCCCGGCATACCAGGCATCTTTTAGCGCCAGGCCATCGCGACCTTGTATATCGATGCGCAATAAAGAACCCGTCATCGCATCAAAGCCCGTAGCAAAAACGATGATGTCTAATGGGTAGTCGTGATGTTTAGTCTTGATACCCTGCGCCGTAATTTTTTCTATGGGCGTTTCGCGTATGTTTACCAGGCTGACATGATCCTGATTATAGGTTTCGAAATACTGAGAATCTACGGGCGGACGTTTGGCGGCAAAGGGATGATCGATATCGCCAAGTAGCTGGGCAGTCGCTGGATTTTTTACTATCTCACTAATTTTTTTACGTATGAAATCGGCGACAATTTTATTGGCCTTTTCATCGATCAAGGTATCGCGAAATGACGCGCGAAACTCTAAACCGCCTTTTTTCCATCCGGCTTCTAAAATCTTTTCACGCTCTTCATCGCTGACATCAAATACGGAACGATCGGTAATATAAAACGGATGAGCGTTGGTATTTGAATTCATGATGCGGTGTATGCCATCCGCATTCGATTTGGCATATTGCTTGAATTCGTCAGTCAAGGGCGCATTACGCGCAGGTATGCTGTAGTTGGCTGTGCGCTGAAAAACAGTTAATTCTTTACACTGCGCTGCAATCACAGGTATGGCCTGTATCCCTGTCGAGCCTGTGCCCACCACGCCTACGCGCTTGCCGGAAAAATCAACGCCCTCGTGCGGCCATTGGCCGGTGTGATACCAATCTCCTGCAAAATCATCTAAGCCAGCTATCTTGGGTACATTCGCCGACGACAAACAACCCACCGCCGTAATCAGATAGGTGCAATGGAAAACTTCTCCGGCTTCGGTAGTGACATGCCAGCGATTATGTTGGGCTTCGTAGTGAGCTGATTTAACGCGTGTATCGAGTTGTATATCGCGCCGCAAATCAAAACGATCAGCGACATGATTTAGATAACGCATGATTTCAGGCTGCTGCGGATAACGCTCGGTCCAGTTCCATTCCTGCACTAACTCTTTGGAAAAATAATATGAATAGGAATGGCTCTCAGAGTCACAACGCGCACCGGGATAACGATTCCAGTACCAGGTACCACCAACACCACCCGCTGCTTCCAACACTCTGGCTGACATCCCCAGCTTGTCGCGCAAAGACAAGAGTTGATACATGCCAGAAAAGCCGGCGCCTATAATCACGGCGTCTAGATTGACAGGCGATGAAACGGAGGAAGTGGACATCGTGTCTCGATTTTAGTGAAAAATAATTTTTAAGAGCTGCAAGAGTCGAAAGAGTCGTTCGTGCGACGTGAGTGCGCGATCGACTACTGCCGCACTATTTTATTCGTTAAAGCCTGCGCTCGCCTGATACCGTGGCTCACTCAGAAAAGTGGCAACTCACTTGTCCCAGTGATCCAAAATCTGCATGGATGCTATCCCCGGCTTTGACTTTCACTGGCACTCGACAGGTGCCCGTAGTAACAAACTGCCCCGCCAACATAGCCATACCCATAGCCGACAGCTCATTGACTATCCAAGTCAATGCCACGCGCGGATCCCCCAGCACATTACGGCCATAACCTGAATCTATGGCCTCGCCATTTAAAGTCACGTGGATAGACTCATTCAGATAATCGAATGGTTTCCACTCCGTTGCGGCCTGCCCCAAAATAAACAAACAAGCACAGGCATTGTCTGCAATCAGTTGTGGAGCACCCACTGTCACAAAATCTTCGTAGCGTGAATCCGGTATTTCTATCGATGGATGGACAGCAGCTACTGCCTCCAGTACCTCGGCTACGGTGTACTCAGTAGAGCGCGGCGGCAGTGTCTTAGCAAAACTAAATGCAAATTCGATCTCGGCCACATGCATCAAGTTGGATGTCAGGGAAACGGTCGCGCCCACCGGCACCATGCGGTCGCTGTAGATACGACCAGCTAGCGGGCCGTCGACACCAATGTGCCGCTGACCATCCACGCTGGTGGCAGCGATCTTCCAGCCCGAGACTGGCGAGCCATGAATTTGTGCAAACGCAGCCTGCACCGCATACCCCTGACGGCGTTCCATAGGACGCTGATTATCTGGCAGTGCAGCACAACGATCTTTGCGGGTCCAGAGGTCATGCAAAAAGCCCGCAGCCTGCTGTTGTTTAACAAGAGTGAAACTAGCGGAGTTATCTGAGCTCATGGTTTGCCCTGTTCTGTTTTTAGTAATGATACGACCCCATCAGGGGGACGGGTTTGTAATTCAAAAAAGGGATGTTCACACAAATTCTCAAGACTGGGCAAACAAGGTAAGCTGACAGCCTGAATGCTTCAAAATCCACTATACCGATTAAAACAGGAGAAGAGCATGCCTACCCTATTTACACCCGAACAGCGTAGCGAGTATGAGCGCGATGGTTTTGTGCTGGTGCGCTCACTGTTTGACACCGAAGAAATTGCGCTACTGCGCGGCGCGATAGAAACCGATCCTCAACTGCACGCCAGTTTGTATGATCGCCACGATGCCTCTGGTAAGTCCACCCGCATGGCGACCTGGAATCATCCGGGCGATAGTGTGTATGGGCTGGCAGCTCGATCGCATCGTGTGGTCGACACCATGGAAGATATGCTCGGTGGCGAGGTCTATCATTATCACTCCAAGCTAACGGCCAAAGAACCACGCGATGGCGGTGCGTGGGAATGGCATCAAGACTATGGCTACTGGTATCACAATGGTTGTGTATTCCCTTATATGGCCAGCGTGATGGTGGCACTTGATAAAACCAATCGTGAAAACGGCTGTTTGCAAGTCCTGCGCGGATCACATCTTGCTGGGCGTGTAGAACACGGTGTTTTGCCTGGGCAGCAAGTGGGCGCTGATCCACGTCGTGTCGAAGAAATGCTAAAAACTTTGGAACTGGTGTATGCAGAAATGGAGCCAGGTGATGGTTTGTTTTTTCATGCCAATGTGATGCATCGCTCTGATCAAAATCGCTCGGAAAATCGACGCTGGACTGTTTTATTTTGCTATAACGCAGCACGCAATAATCCGTATATCGAACATCATCACCCGCAGTACACACCTTTACTCAAAGTTGATGATCAAGCGATTAAATCGGCGGGGATAAAACATGCACATGCTTCTGATGATCATTTCCGCAAAAATTTTACTAACCCTCCCGAATTGAATAAAACACTTTAGTCTCCTTAAATAACCACCACTACGACACCCCTACATCATGAGCGATAAAAAAAATAAACTCCGCAGCCAAGCCTGGTTTGGTAAGCCCGATAAAGATGGTTTCCTGCACCGTAGCTGGACTAAGGCCGCTGGTCATCCGCATGATCAGTTTGATGGCCGACCTGTGATTGGCATTTGCAATACCTATTCTGATTTGACGTCGTGTAACAGTCATTTCCGTACCATCGTTGAGTATGTCAAACGCGGCGTATATGAAGCAGGTGGATTCCCGCTTGAATTTCCTGTGATGTCGCTAGGTGAAGCGCAACTGCGCCCAACCGCTATGTTGTTTCGTAATCTGGCCAGCATGGATGTAGAAGAATCCATACGCGGCAATCCGATTGATGGCGTGGTGCTATTGATGGGCTGCGACAAAACGACTCCTGCGTTAATGATGGGAGCTGCCAGCTGTAATTTGCCAACGATAGGAATATCCGGCGGCCCTATGCTCAACGGTAAATTCCGTGGCCAGGATA
>JAULVH010000218.1:0-15497 GCA_032111105.1 Burkholderiaceae bacterium
CATTAAAAAGTTTTGCAGGATAATAAACGTTATTAATTTCAACCTTAACATCAATACCATCTTTAATTACAGATTGTTCTATTTCAGGATATTCTGTAGGAGGAGCATCTTTACCAGGAGTTCCCATCATACCACTTGTCTCATCTTTCCCACTAACCGGATACTTATAAGGAGTATAATCGACTTTAACTTCAATACTTCTAAATTGTTGACCTCTCTTATCTTTTTGACCATAATAACTAACACCAGGTAATGTTTTTATTTTATATGACTGACTCTGCTTATTTAGTTAGAACTGTGGCGCTGGCAATCAGCATAACCTTGATCAACTTTTCGCTACATGCTGAATCCATAGCGGATCATCTTTGGAAAAACAGAGTCATTGTCACTTTTTCAAGCACTAAATCAAATCCAGAGCGCCTTTTACTTAAAAAGCAAATTGATGAATTTAATTGTGAATTTAAAACCAGAGATTTAGTTCATATCGATTTGATTCAAGGCTCAAACGACTACGAATCACTCAGTAAAAAATTCTCTATCTCAGGGACCAAATTCAAACTCCTACTTTTGGGGAAAGATGGGGAAGTGAAGTTGGTATCTACTACCCCCTCATTGATGGAAGTGTTTACGCAGATAGATGCCATGCCGATGCGACGAAGGGAAATGCAAGGTCCATCTGCCAACAAAAATTTAATTGAATGTCCTATTAGTTCGCCTCTGAAAAAATGAAATAATCAGATCATTTCGAATTCGTCAGCCACTTACTCCATGCATGCTTCCAATCGACAAATAGCATCATCCACCTTGGTTCATTCCTGAAATGTCTTCTTGCTCAACTTTATTTGATTTTCTTTTATATCCTATAGAAATCATATAAATTGGAAGTACCCATCCAAGCGCCATGGCAAATGGAAAAATCCATAATACCTCCGGACCATCATTGGTTGCCTGCCTTACGAATGCCGTTATGTATCCATCGACACCACGGTTTTCTAAGGTGCCACATCCATTAAAAAGAATATGCGTAAAGAGTTGAATTGCTGAAGCGCTCGCAGCAAGTATCCAATAACGTTTATCTTGCTTTTGGAAAAAACCTAAAGCAATGACAGTTATAAGAAAAATCATTATTCATTTCCTAATTTGAAATTACCCTGCGCTACGTAGTCAACAATATTGAATCGATTGTCACCGTAATCGGTCTGATGCTCAGAAAAATGTTTAAATCCGCTGCATCAAGTTTGCTTGCGTTGTCATTCTCCACTGCATTTGCGCACCAATCAACCACCCCCCCTGTCGATGAATACGTCTTGATACGACTAATACAGGTTTGCAATATCGTTTAGACAGTTACGCTGCATCTGCTATACGATTCATTATCAAAATATATCCAAAACGCTCAAATCTCCAACACAAGGCCATACTTTGGTTCTCTCCGAAACAACAATGCCCCTAACGGGGCATTTAAAATTTTGGCGGAGAGAGGGGGATTCGAACCCCCGGTAGGCTATGAACCTACACACGCTTTCCAGGCGTGCGACTTAAACCACTCATCCATCTCTCCGGGAATCATTTGTAAGCTGCTGTCAAACGAAGCCCCGGATTATAACAAAACTTCACCCCACTCTTAGACATTCTCTATCGCCACGAAAAAACTAGCCGTATTCAAGCATGATTAGTCAATTCGGCATTAAGCAAAAATTACCAGCCTTTGTCATTACCGACTTAAATTCCTTGACCTGATCCATGACAAGTTCGGTACAAACAGCGCTGCCACGCTCACCTACAATGGAATAGGCATTTTCCGAGGTTATGAGCTCGGTGTAATTTGAAAAAAAGATCTCTTCGGCTACTTTATCTAAAACGCAGCTACATTTATAAAGCATTTCTTGGCGATGACGTTGAGGTTGAGCTCAAGCACATTCATCAACAAACAAAATTCTTTCTAATGTTGGATAGTTGGCTATCTGTGCTTGAGCTTTTAAGCTAGTTAGCATCAGGACTGTGGTCGTTACTGCGACAAATTTAATTTTAGACATAGTGATTGGCATAGCTTTTAATTTCCATCTGAACTAGTAAATCATACTTTTTTTTATCATCCACACGTGGAACGTTGTAGCTTTTAAGTATGCTTAGCATCTCCAAATAGTTTTCATTAATTAATTTTTGTACCTGTAGCTTCCACGTCGTATCTTCGGCTCGAACACCCATAGCAATCGCAAAATCTAATGGGATATCGGTAGTTGATGCAAACGGGACAACAATCAATGGGCACGATCGTCCATAGGCGTGGCAACCGATTTAGCGATGCGCATAGTATTCTTATTATTTTGATTGGCATTGCCAGCATCAATTAAGCATTTCAATTTTCGCCTGTAAGGTATCGCCGTTTGATCTGCCTTTTAGATACCTATATAAATTCACCATATCGATGGTTAGAAAAATCCCCCACTTGCATAGCCCAGTTGGGAGGATTAGCACTTAATTTTGCTAACTCATCGTTCGCCGTAGAAGACTTGGCCATGACGAGTAATATGCTCGTCACCAGCCAAGCTAACGCTAAATTTCTCATAATTTATTCTCCCTAGGAATTCAAAATCCAATAATGTATGTACGACAGTTGTCGTTTTAGCATCGGGAGTAAATTCTGGTCAATAGCTCGCGAACGATTAGTGCACCGTTATAAAAAGCGTTGTATTTGAAGATGAATTATTTGGTACGCTGCACTAGACCTGTCACAACGAAGTAGTAGATTAGTGTGGCACAAATACGTAGACAAAAAAAAGCCGCTTCGTCCGAAGACGAAGCGGTAATTCGGTAATAGGGCCATCGGAGTTAGCCCTACGACCTTCCCCCACAAAACGACGTCAAATTCACATCAGCTACATCAATGATCTCTAAAGATCTGACTCATTAAATTGCTTGCTTCAATTGATCCAAGATCGCTGGGTTCTCCAGCGTAGATATATCTTGGGTAATTTCTTCGCCTTTAGCCAAAACGCGCAACAGGCGTCGCATGATTTTTCCTGAGCGAGTTTTAGGAAGATTGTCGCCAAAACGGATTTCTTTTGGTTTGGCGATAGGGCCAATTTCTTTTCCTACCCAATCACGCAATTCTTTTGCAATCGCAATTGCCTGGTCGCCAGTAGGACGTGCGCCTTTTAAAACAACAAACGCGCATATCGATTCACCGGTGGTTGGATCAGGTTTACCCACCACAGCGGCTTCTGCCACCTGAGGATTTGCAACCAGTGCTGACTCAATTTCCATGGTGCCCATGCGGTGCCCGGAAACGTTCAATACATCGTCGATACGGCCAGTGATGGTGAAGTTGGCAGTTTTTTCATCACGGATAGCACCGTCACCTGCCAAGTAAAGCGTGCCACCCAACTCCGGTGGGAAATAACTCGCCTTGAAACGTTCTGGATCATTCCAGATGTTACGTATCATAGAAGGCCAAGGACGTTTGACAACCAAAATACCGCCATGACCATTCGGCATATCGTGACCGGCTTCATCAACAATGGCTGTCATGATGCCGGGCAAAGGTAACGTACATGAACCTGGCACCATCGGTGTTGCACCTGGCAATGGAGAGATCATGTGCCCACCTGTTTCTGTCTGCCAGAAGGTATCTACTATCGGGCAACGACTGCCACCTACATTTTTGTAGTACCAGATCCAGGCTTCTGGATTGATGGGTTCACCCACCGAGCCAAGTAAGCGCAGTGATGAGAGATCAAATTGCTGAGGATGCGCTTTTGGATCAGCGTCAGAGGCTTTGATCAGCGAGCGGATTGCAGTTGGTGCGGTATAAAAAATAGTCGCTTTATGACGCGCTATCATTTCCCAGAACCGACCGGCATTCGGATAAGTAGGTACACCTTCAAACACGATTTGTGTAGCACCTACTGCTAGCGGCCCGTAGGCAATATAGCTGTGGCCAGTTACCCAACCTATGTCAGCAGTACACCAAAATACATCGCTGGGCTTAATGTCAAAGGTCCACTTCATTGTCAACGCGGCCCACAACAAGTAGCCGCCAGACGCGTGCTGTACACCTTTGGGTTTGCCGGTGGAGCCGGAGGTATAGAGTATGAACAAAGGATGCTCAGCATTGACCCACTCTGGCTCGCAGTGATCTGACTGTTTTTCAGTTAGATCATGCAACCAGATATCACGACCTGCAGTCATGTTAATAGCGCCTTTGGTGCGCTGGTATACCACTACGCTCTTGATGCCTTCGCATCCGCCCATTGCCAGCGCTTCATCAACAATTGCTTTTAATGGAAGCTGCTTACCACCCCTGACTTGTTCGTCAGCAGTAATAACAGCCACGGCACCCGCATCAATAATGCGCTCTTGCAAAGACTTAGCTGAAAATCCACCAAAAACCACCGAGTGTGTTGCACCGATACGTGCGCAGGCTTGCATCGCTGCCACGCCTTCGACCGACATCGGCATATAGATGATGACGCGATCGCCTTTCTTGACACCGAGCGATTTGAGGCCATTAGCAAACTTGCTTACTTTTTGATGTAGCTCGCGGTAAGTGTACCTGGAAACTGCACCGTCATCCGCTTCAAAGATGATCGCTGTTTTATCTGCATTGCCATTGGTGAGATTACGATCCAGGCAGTTGTAGGACACATTTAACTGACCATCGTCGAACCATTTATAAAATGGCGCATGAGACTCATCGAGGGTTTGAGTAAATGGCTTGTGCCAATCCAGGTGCTCACGCGCTAAGCGTGCCCAAAAACCTTCGTAATCTTTTTCAGCTTCGGCGCACAAGGCCTCATAGGCTGGCATACCGGATATGGTCGCGTGTTTCACAAAGTCCGCCGGTGGCGTGAACACGCGCATCTCGTGGGTCAGGGACTCGATTTCAGACATGCTGTCTCCATCTTGTAATTGATTATTATGAGTTAACGATAAGCCGATACGCTTACTCAAGCCTTACATTAAACCAAGCACAACGCTCAAGTATGCGGTTCAAGGTAGGCAGTGTGTTGGTATCGGGCCGGAGTGTAAAATGACGCACTGCGAAGCCCTGCGTCGCTAGCATGCCAAATAAGCTGGCGACGGGCCTCTGGAAATACAGAATCACTGTACTTAACCACGCTTGTCAATTTCATATTTTAAGCTAATCATGACCATCATCAAGCAGGAAGATCTGATCGAATCCGTTGCAGCCGCCTTGCAATTCATCAGTTATTACCACCCTACCGATTACATCCGTCATCTGGCACGCGCGTACGATCGCGAGCAAAGCGCTGCAGCAAAAGATGCTATTGCGCAAATTCTGACGAACTCGCGCATGTGCGCCGAGGGCAAACGCCCTATTTGTCAGGACACCGGGATAGTGAATGTATTTCTGAAAATCGGTATGGATGTCCGCTTTGAAGGCTTTGCTGGTTCTATTAATGATGCGATTAACGAAGGTGTTCGTCGCGGCTACAACTTCGCTGACAACAAATTGCGTGCGTCGGTGGTCTCCGACCCTCAGTTCGAGAGAAAAAACACCAAAGACAATACACCTGCGGTTGTTCACATGGAAGTTGTACCAGGTAACACCCTGGACGTTCAGGTGGCAGCCAAAGGTGGTGGCTCTGAAAACAAAAGTAAATTCGTCATGCTCAATCCGTCCGACTCTGTGGTCGATTGGGTATTAAAAACAGTACCCACCATGGGTGCAGGATGGTGCCCGCCCGGCATGCTGGGTATAGGCATAGGCGGCACTGCTGAACATGCCATGCTCATGGCCAAGCAATCCCTGATGGAAGATCTCGACATGAGTGATTTGCTCGCTCAGGGTCCTAAAAATAAAACAGACGAATTGCGTATTGAGCTATACGAAAAAGTAAACGCACTCGGTATAGGTGCTCAAGGTTTGGGAGGACTGACAACGGTTCTCGATGTAAAAATTATGATGTATCCAACGCATGCTGCATCTAAACCTGTAGCCATGATTCCTAACTGCGCCGCTACTCGCCATGCGCATTTTGTGATGGATGGATCGGGTCCCGTGTATTTGGATCCTCCTTCATTATCTGAGTGGCCCGAAGTGCACTGGACACCCGATACGCATAAATCCAAACGCGTTGATCTCAACACACTCACAGCGGCTGAAGTAGCCTCATGGACACCTGGTCAGACGTTACTATTAAATGGAAAAATGCTCACCGGACGCGATGCGGCACACAAACGCATACAAGACATGCTCGCCAAAGGCGAAAAATTACCGGTTGATTTTAAAAACCGTGTGATTTATTACGTGGGTCCGGTCGATCCTGTGCGTGATGAAGTCGTTGGCCCTGCTGGCCCGACAACAGCAACACGCATGGATAAATTCACCGACATGATGCTAGAAAAAACCGGTTTGATTGCCATGGTCGGCAAAGCAGAACGCGGGCCGGTTGCGATTGAATCCATCAAAAATCATAAATCGGCTTACCTCATGGCGGTAGGCGGTGCTGCGTATTTGGTATCTAAGGCAATCAAAGGCGCCAAGGTAGTGGGCTTTGAAGATTTGGGTATGGAAGCTATCTATGAATTTGATGTCAGCGATATGCCAGTGACTGTCGCAGTAGACTCTAGCGGAATCTCGGTGCACAACACCGGACCTAAAGAGTGGCAAGAGCGTATCGCTGCCACTATCGGCAAGATTCCCGTCAAGATTGGCTGATTCACCCCTATCCTCAGTCTCGAATGCACCCATTGGTGTATTCGATTCTGGTATTGGAGGCCTCTCTGTGTTGCGGCACATACACGCCTTGCTGCCTCACGAAGAGCTTTTGTATTTTGCTGATTCGGGATTTGCTCCTTATGGAGAAAAACCCGAATCAGTCATCGTTGCACGCGTTTTAGCCATTGCTGAGTTTTTACGTGCGTTCCAAGTCAAAGCCATGGTCGTGGCCTGTAACACGGCAACAGCAGCAGCCATCACAGCGCTGCGTACTCACTATCCTGAATTGCAGGTAGTGGGTGTGGAGCCCGGTCTCAAACCAGCGGCAGCATTAACAACATCGAGGGTAGTGGGAGTTTTAGCCACCACCAACACCCTAGCGAGTGAAAAATTCCAAAAATTACAGCATCAACTGACTGAATCAACTCACGTGCGTTTCTTAACTCAGGCCTGCAATGGCTTAGTTGATCAAATTGAAAAAGGTGAATTGAATTCCCGCCAGACCCTGGAACTAGTTGAGCGCTACGTAACGCCCCTGCTCCTACACAACGTTGATACAGTTGTGCTTGGTTGCACGCATTACCCCTTTATTCAGTCGTTGATCAGTCAAGTCGCTCATGCCGCCGGACACAGCATCATTTTGGTCGATACCGGAGAACCCGTAGCCCGCCAGCTGCAAAGGTTACTGATTCAACATTCACTTTTAAGCGATACGACGACGAACTCTCCACGAATTCGCGCTTACACCAGCGGTAGCCAATCGTCTCTTGAACAAGCGTTTGAGCAGCTATTGGGCCTATCGGTTCCTGTCGAGAGCGTGATTACACCCGACTTATCCCCTTGAGATAGTTGGTAATAGCGCCAGGGGGCAGAAATTTTGTATAATGGCGATCTTATTTGGGTTTAAAACACCTAAATCGATATCAGTGGTGGCCGTAGCTCAGTTGGTAGAGTCCAGGATTGTGATTCCTGTTGTCGTGGGTTCGAGCCCCATCGGCCACCCCACCTTATTCGTACAAAAATGCCCGATCTTTCATGGTCGGGTATTTTTTTTGGCTAAAACTTCTCTACTGCACAGCTAACATCAGCCCAATCTTTGATACAGTTCAAACTCCAAGAACTAGGACCCTGTATATGCAATCACTCAATCAACCTCAGCGCCTGGGTATCATAGGCGGCAGCGGTATTTATGATATCGATGGCCTGGAAAATCCCGCGTGGGTCAAGGTTGCATCACCTTTCGGTGAACCTTCCGACGAGATACTTACCGGTGTTCTGTCAGGACAGGCCATGGCCTTTCTGCCGCGGCACGGACGTGGTCACACAATTCCACCTTCCGAAGTAAATTACCGCGCCAATATCGATGCATTAAAACGGCTAGGCGTCACTGACATCGTTTCTCTTTCTGCTGTGGGTTCACTACGCGAAGATTTAGCACCCGGCACCTTTGTCATTGTTGATCAATTTATCGATCGCACATTTGCACGCGAAAAATCATTTTTTGGTAAAGGCCTGGTTGCGCATGTATCGATGGCGCATCCCGTGTGTTCACGGCTAGGAGACCATCTGGCGGCCAGTGCAAGTGCAACGGCATTAAACATAGTGCGGGGCGGTACCTATATGGTGATGGAAGGTCCCCAATTTTCAAGCCAGGCAGAATCTGAGTTATACAGACAATGGGGGTGTGATGTGATCGGTATGACAAACATGCCCGAGGCAAAATTAGCTCGCGAAGCAGAAATTTGTTATGCCAGTGTCGCTATGGTGACTGACTTTGACTGCTGGCACCCAGAGCATGATCATGTCAACGTTGAACAAGTCATTAAAGTATTACTAGGTAATGCAGGTAAAGGCCGCGATCTGGTGAAACAACTTGTACGCCAACTGCCTAACGATGCAACAGCTCAGTCATGTAGCTGTAAACATGCACTGGAATACGCCTTAATAACAGCACCACAGGCGCGTGATGCCGCCATGATGGAAAAACTTTCCGTGGTCGCTGGCCGGGTACTCAAAGGATGAGTAATACGTCAATAACTCTACGTGAACACATTGTTCAAGCCTGCTTGCAGCTAGAAGCAACCGGGCTTAATCGTGGTACGTCAGGAAATATCAGTTGTCGTGAAGGTGATCATTTCTTAATTACCCCGTCGGGTATGCCCACACATCAGATGCATCCTTCAAATATCGTCACGATGAATTTTGATGGCAACGTTATTGGCACAGGAAAGCCCTCTAGCGAGTGGCATTTTCATTGTGACTTACTACGACATCGCCCTGAACTCAATGCCATAGTCCACACTCATTCACCCAACGCAACCGCGTTAGCTTGTTTGCGCGAAGACTTACCTGCATTTCACTACATGATTGCTATTGCGGGTGGTGATTCAATACGATGCGCACCCTACGCACTGTTTGGCACAGAAACCTTGTCGCACTATGCCCTTGAGGCCATGCAAGATCGCAAGGCCTGCCTGCTTGCAAATCACGGATTAATCGCAGCTGGCCGTGATTTGGATGAAGCTATGGCAGTGGCCATAGAAATTGAATCTTTATGCCAGCAATATCTTTTAGCTCGGCAAAACGGTCACCCCGTACTGTTATCTACAGCAGAAATGCAGGCTGTCATAGAACGATTCCGACATTACGGCAGAAATGTCAATTCACCTGAATAAAACTAAGCGAGACACTATGAATTTTACTTCGTTAATTCGCACCATTCCTGATTATCCTAAGCCTGGCATACAGTTTCGTGACATCACCACATTATTAAAAGATGCCGATGGTTTTCATGCCGCGATCAATGCACTCGCAGATCGTTATCGAGGACAAGGAATTTCGAAAATCGTTGGTATAGAAGCGCGTGGCTTCATGTTCGCTGCGCCTCTCGCTTACGTGCTTAAACTAGGATTTGTACCTATCCGCAAGCAAGGTAAATTACCGGGTGCAGCCATGGGACATGATTACGATCTGGAATACGGTAGCGATCGTATAGAAATACACCATGATGCGATTAATCCCGGCGAAAAAATTCTGATCGTCGATGATTTATTAGCTACGGGTGGTACCGCTCATGCGGCGGCTACTTTGGTAAAAAAAATGGGCGGTGAGGTAGTTGAGTGCGCTTTTCTGATCGACCTGCCCGATGTGGGCGGGCGCAAGCGCTTAGAGCAAGCGGGTATTCCTGTTTTTGCTTTGTGCGAGTTTGAGGGCGACTGATATGAGCGAAGTCATAGAGACACTACGCTGGCGCGAAACTGCCAACGGCGGTCTGCTGGAAATGATAGACCAAACTCGTCTGCCTGCTGTCTTTGAGTACATAAGCTATGACTCGGCACACAGTGTCGCCCACGGCATACGCAGCATGGTTGTACGTGGCGCACCCGCTATAGGCGTTGCTGCTGCCTACGGTATCGCACTTGAGGCTCTGCGCCTTTGCCAGCAAGCTGACCATCAATTTGATCAACAGCTTGAAATTGGATTTACGCAACTTGCAGAAAGCCGACCAACTGCAGTTAATCTGTTTTGGGCACTCAATCGCATGCGTGCTTGCTGGGTACAACACCAAAGCCAGGAAAAAAATCAATTAGCGATAACGCTTTTGAACGAAGCTAAATTCATTCATGAAGACGATATTCGCGTCAATCGTGCGATGGGTGCCAATGGAGCTATCCTGCTTCCTGATGGTGCTCGCGTACTAACTCATTGCAATGCCGGTGCGCTAGCTACCGCAGGTCATGGTACGGCCTTAGGTGTGATTCGTTCTGCCGTGGCAGCAGGGAAAAAAATTAGCGTAATCGCTGACGAAACTCGTCCTTTTTTGCAGGGTGCACGGCTAACAGCGTGGGAAATGGTTCAGGAAAAAATACCTGTCACGCTCATCACTGACAACATGGCAGGTCATCTGATGGCACAAGGCGAGATTGATGCCGTCATAGTAGGTACCGATCGCGTTGCGGCTAACGGCGATGTCGCCAACAAGATAGGTACTTATATGGTGGCCGTGCTGGCACATCGCCACAAAATTCCTTTTTATGTGGCATGCCCACTTTCTACGATCGATATCTCAGTAAAAAGCGGCCAACATATACCTATAGAAGAAAGACCCGCACACGAAGTAACAGGTTACCGCGATTATCAGTGGGCGGCGCAAGGCGTTATGGTACGTAATCCTTCGTTCGATATAACGCCGGCCGAATTAGTCACAGCGCTGATTACGGAGAAAAAAGTTATTCATGCGCCGAACGAAATCAACATAAAAGAATTATTTATATAAAACGACAGGATGATTTTTTAAAAGAATTTTTTTGTTATTAATGCTGGTATCTCTTCTGGTGGCACGGGTCGGGAGATCAGATACCCTTGTATCTCGTCGCAACCCATGGATTGAAGTATTTCTAATTGCTCAGTCGTTTCTACACCTTCTGCCACGATAGCAATATCTAAGCTACGTCCAATAGAGACTATCGTTTCACACAATGCCCTGCTCTGATGATCAGTCGCGAGTTTATACACGAATGATTGATCAATTTTCACCACATCAATGTCCAAACTCTGCAGTTTTGATAAAGATGAATACCCCGTACCAAAATCATCAATTTGTAACTCTATACCCATCCTACTCAACTGCTGTAATTCATGCAGCGCAACTCCAGTCTCTTCCAGCATGCTTGACTCCGTAAGTTCTATGGCAACTAGTGAGGTAGGAAGACCGTATTTTTCAAGATTAGCCTTAAGCGACAGTCGCAAACCATCGTCAATTAACTGTAAGGCAGACACATTAATTGATACCGGACGCAGCAAGCTGCCTTGCTCACGCCAGATCATCAGCTGTGTGCAAACTTTACGAATGACTAAATCACCCAGAGGAATAATCAATCGTGATTGCTCAGCCACAGGAATAAATTCGGCTGGTGAAATAAGTCCTTGCCCAGGTTTGCGCCAACGAACCAGCGCTTCCATACTAGCGAATTCGCCAGAACTGGCAAACGCCCTGGGCTGGTAGTAAATTATAAATTCATCATTTTGTATGGCCAGCTCTAAAGCACGCTCGGTAGAAATTCTGTCGCGAATTTTTTGAGCAAATTCTTCGTTATAAAAACGATACTGAGACTTACCCTCTGATTTTGCCTGATACATTGCGGCATCTGCTGATCGTAGTAGCGTATCCATATCCTGGCCATGATCAGGAAAAACACTAATGCCTATGGACGCCTGCGGCACAAACCCACGCCACTGAGCTACCGAATTTTCCAAACGTATAGCGCTGAGTAATTTATCAGCAATTGGAATGACATCTGCCACATCATCAATGTCATTGATGACTATTAAAAACTCGTCTCCACCGATACGAACTAAATAATCTTCGGTACGCAGCGCCAGTCGCAGACTATTTGCAATGGCGATTATTAATTCATCACCACTTTTATGTCCCAGCGAATCGTTTATATCTTTAAAATTATCCAAATCGACATATAGCAATGCCATTCGGAAGTTATGCTCAGAAGCTTGTTTTAATGCATTCGGAATGTAATCGTTTAACCAATGGCGATTGGGTAATCCCGTCAAGGAATCAGTCCGTGCCATAACAGCGAGTGTTTCAGTTTGCTGCCTGGCCTCTGATACATCTCTAACGGTGACAGCAACGCCATCACCCGAACGAACTCCGCGTCGTTGAAACCAACCTGCGGCATGCCGCTTGCCATAAGTGACGTGAAATTCATCTTCAACAAAGCCTTCCTTAAGTACTCTGGAAAAAAAATCTCGTACGCTTTGTAACGCTTTTCCGTGATAAATATCTGTATAGCATTTGCCTATCAATTTGGCGCGTGGATAACCTGCCATCTCTGCCGCTCGCTCATTACAATCTTCGATGAACAAACGATTAATACGCCCGTCTTCATGATAAGTAGGCTGCACCATATAAAAAGCTTCGTGCGCACCATCCACTGCTAATCGAAAGGTACTTTGAATTTCCGATTCACGGCGCAGCCGCTCTATATGTTTTAGCTGAGTGTATGCACCACCCGCTACCAATAACAGTATCAGCACACTAAATGCACCGGCAATACCCAGATAGCCCGACTGTATCGCTGCGTATGGTGCAATTGAATTATTTTCATCAATAGCAGCCACTGCTACTAACGGATAGTTATCAATTTTTTTCCAACTCACTAAACGTGAACGCTGATCTATAAATTGATCAGAATTTATTCGTAGATTCCCTTGAGATGAAGAAAAAATCGGGGGGGTGCGATAAAACGATTTGACAGACCCGCCACCCGACTGGCTGGTCATGAGCAAACCATCCGCAAAATAAACTCCAATAAAATCACCAATTAATAGTCGCGATTCATCATAAAAGCTAGTTACATAATTGACTTCCACAGCAACTAATACAACGCCATCAAATGACCCGTCTGGCCGATTAAATGGACGTGAAAACCGTATGATTTTTTTTCCTGCAAAACCACCTCGTCCTTCGGCTGGTGAGGAAATCAACAGACCACTATGCGGATCTTGACGATGCTTAATAAAAAACGGCAAATCACCCATATAAGTATTTTTGGGTAATTGCCGGGTCGAGGAAACTGCAAAACCTTTAGCGTTAATAACGACAGGATAAATAGTTTTCTGGAACACTCCTTGCCGGTATTGCTCATCAAGATCTAAAGGAATCGCCCGATGCTCCCATTGATACTTGATAGCCAACGAGAGTTGATCAATTTGCGAGACCAATCGTAATACTTGCTCTGCTGAGTTAGTTGCCCGTGAAATGGCTTCCACTCGCGCTTTATTAAGTAACTCTTTACGATCTATATGAATTTTAAAAAAAGCCACACAAAAAACAAATACAACCAAGATTATTCCACCCACAGTCCAGCCCAACACAATACGGGTGCGTTCATTAAGCACTTGAAAAAATACATACCGAAATGGATTACGCATGGCTAAGCTAAGGAAGTACCGATTAAATAAAAAACGAGATATTGCTTGAGTCAGGAACCAACCTAACCCGTTGAATTACTTTGCACCGCGTCGCACTGCCGCGCTGGCTCTCCATTAAATTCACCATAAGTCAGCATCCCCTTAATTCAATCTACTAAATAATGGAACTAATTAAATATCGTCGCTATTGCAATTATGCAAGATATTTCTCCAGATTCATAATTGCCACAGGGAAACTATTAGTGGCTGCTTTTCAGTTTTATGGAACTAACAACAGTGCCCGCAATCTGACCAATTGACGATTTCAGCGGAGGTTACGATGAGAAAAGAAGTCCCCATAGGTAGTAGCGAAGCGAAAGATGCCCTAAATGATTACTCTTCTTCCGGCGGCTCTGTCAGCGCTTTGGGATTACGGGAAGAATTAGCTAATCTCAAGGAAGATCTGGACGCACTCATGTCGCATGCTTCTACGCTGACAGAAAGTGAACTTCGGGAAGCGCGTGATCGAATTCTGACCCGCTTTTCCTCTGTGAAGAATGTAGCGCGCAGTTTTGCCACCGAGGCAACGCGCCAGTTGACTCAGGGGCGGGACGTGACGATGGAATTCGTTCGTAACCGACCGATTCAATCGGTGTTGATTGCTGCGGGTGCTGGTCTACTGTTAGGCGTTTTACTCATCAAACGCGATTGACACGCTACGTGGCCTGATTTAGTTGAGTTAACGGCAGTAGGTTTTGTACTGCTGCCGCGTAGAGATGTAATCCACATGCTCGAACTCTGGCGGAGAGTTCGGGCTTCATCTGCTGGCATTTGCTGCGTGTTGGTAGCAGACTGCACACCGTCATTCAGCATAAACGCGCTACGGTTATTCATACTTCTTGTTCGTATTGTTGGCGGCGGCAGACATCGTAGTGATTGTATCTGCCTCACCATCTGTTGAGATTCCGCGACTACCCAAACTCCCTGCTCGTAAAATTAATCTGCTGGCCTACCCAACCGCTGTCTGTGCTGTTGATGACGCTGCCTCCGTACTTTCACCACCGTCACTCCATATACTACGCTGTGCTCCCAATGCACCTAGGGCTCCACCAACACAGCTAAGTGCAATTGAAATCAATATAGTTACAAAGGTAGTCCATGAGGCTATACGAAAATCCCTCATAACTCGCGCTGCCGCTGCACGCCCTTCGGACGAAGCTTGTTCTGACGACCCGGATAAAATCAATGCTTCATCAATGACTGTCGCTGCACGCTGGCGCTGTACATTCATAGTGCTGTTTAAATAATCTATTGCCTGATCTCGCCGGCCAGACAATATGTATTCTTGCAGGGTGCGCATGGAGGACGGTTCCATATTCGGGCCCAATTGCCGATTCAACATACTCGCGACATTAGCAGCTGAAGGCGTAATAACGACTCCACCCTGAATTAAGTTTGACACTAACCCAGATATTAATGATCCACCCGTAGTTGTGGCCAGTATCAACGCCAACAATACAGAAACCGCCCAACAAATAACACCATGCAGCATTCCATCTATCTTGCGCCGCAAGCCTGCCATACGACCCGCAACATACGATCCCACAAACGCTGCAACCAACATAGAACCGCATGCCCAGAGCAAAGCACCCACACCAGGAATCTCACCTAACGATATATTGGCCAGTGCCACTCCGCTAGCTACACCTAACATCATCAGCACTAGCTGCACAGAGATAGCTATGCTTACTCCCGCTAGTACTGCACTCCAGCGTATAGGTGGAAACAAACTACCTCTCACAGGATTTTTATGGTGCGCTCCCTCGCCACCCGTTTTTTCGGTACCACCTTCAACTGTTAAGGTCTTCATCAACATCTCCTTGTG